>CAZNSB010000001.1:0-34544 GCA_964575155.1 uncultured Planctomycetaceae bacterium
CTATTACACCCGTCACGATATAACTCACCTGCGACGGGGCGAAGTGCGGTCGTACCTCAAGATGTATTACAACACACTGGCGAGCCTGGCCGACCGCGAGACGTACACGTTCTGGGAGCACTACTTCCACGCCTCCCCGCACAAAACGCACGAGGAAGCATGGTTCTGCATGCAAACGCGCTGGATGCTCTACCTGGAAGACGGTTCGACACTGAAGCTCCTGCCGGCGGCGCCGCGCGCCTGGCTGGAGGCGGGCCGGCGCATCGAGTTGGACAAGGTGGCGACGTACTTCGGGCCGGTGAGCCTATCGGTGACCAGCCGGGCCGGCGAGGGCGTCATCGAGGCGACCGTCGAGTGCCAGGCGGGCCGAAAACCCAAGACCGTCGAGCTGCGCCTGCCCCACCCTCAGGGATTGAAGCCGGTGAAAATCCAAGGTGGCCGGTACAATCCCGCCGCCGAGAGCGTTACAGTTTCCCGGTTCGGCGGCAAGGCGACCGTGACCTTGACGTTTGAAAACTGAACGCAGCGCCGCCGGCTGAAGAACTAACGGGCGGCCCGGCCGCCCGTAGAAAGGACAAGGTCATGGATCGTGTTTTGGCGTTCGGGTGCCACCCGGACGACGTGGAGTTCATGTGTGCCGGCACACTGGCGCTGCTGGCGCAGAAGGGTTACGAGATTCACATCGCAACGATGACCGGCGGCGAGGTCGGCCATCCGACCGCCAGCAGTCAGGAGATTCCCCAGTGCCGCATCGGCGAAGCTGCTGCCGCCGCCAAGCTGATCGGCGCGACCTACCACTACGCGGGCGGCTGCGACCTGGAAGTGGAGTACAGTTCGGCCTACCGCCGGCTGGCTACGCGGGTCGTGCGCGACGTGGACCCGAAGATCATCCTCACCCACCCGCCGATGGACTACTTGCCGGACCACGAACAGACCTCGCTGGTGGTTCGCAACGCCGCGTACATCGCCTCGGTGCCGCTCTACGACTGCGGCGTGCCCGCACAGATTACGGACAAGCCGCCGCACCTCTACTACTGGGACGCCAGCGGCCTGACGGACATCTTCGGGCGGTCGCTGCCCCTGCATTTCGGCGTCGATATCTCGTCGGTCATGGACATCAAGGAGAAAATGCTCGCCTGCCACACTTCGCAGCGCGAGTGGCTGGCGTACCACAACGACTGGAACGTCTACACCGAAACCATGAAAGACATGACCCGCAAGGCAGGCCAGCGTTTCGGCCTGGCCGCCGGCGAGGGCTTTATCCAGCATCTCGGGCAGAACCATCCGACCGACAACCTCCTCAAAGCAATTCTCGGCGAGCTCTGCGTGGAACTCGACTGGCAGAAGTAAACCGCACGCAGTTTCACTCGACAATTGACACCCGCCGGGGCGAAAGCGACAACTTCCGCTCCGGGTTCTTTCTCCCGCCGGCGCGGGGCGATCGGGGGCTTGACAGGTCCGCCCGGGCAGCGCTTCGCGCCGTCCGCCCGGGCGTGGAACGCGTTCATCGACGCGGCCCTCGACTATCTGCGGCGCGCGCACGCGGTGGGCCAGGGATCGCTGCCCTCCTGGCGGCAGGCGAGCGTCATCAAGGTCAAGAACACGTCGGGGGCCGACCGCCAGCGGTTCGAGGTGCTCGGCGCGGACAAGCCCGTCCTCGACCCCACCAGCGCCGAGCGGGCCTTCAAGGAGCTCGTCGCCCTCAAGGGCGAGACGCCGGCGGCGGACGAGCACGAGGGGCGGTTCTGTGTCCTCCTAGTGTACGCTGCACGGCATCAAGGACCACGGCTCCGGCTCACCGACGTACACCACGGTGGACCTGCGCCGGCGGTTTATCATGGGCGTGGATCCCGGAGGGCTACGCCGGCGACACGTACAAGGCGATCGGCGGCGAGACCAGCATCGGCGACAAGGGGGGGTTCCGGTGCAGCCGCCGCGTCCTGGAGGAAATCGGCCCCCCGTGGTTCGGCCGGCGGTACAGCAACGACGGCAAGGTCATCTACTACGAGGCAGAGTGGAAGGACGGCGGCAAGGAAATCGAGATCAAGGTCGCCCCCGACGGCAAACTCCTCAGCAAGGAGGTCGAGGACGACGACGATGACGATGACGACGATTGACCGCAGGGCCACGCCACAACGCCTTGCTTCTTTGTAGCGACAACCGCGACAACAGAATGCTCAACTTGCGCGGAGTCATCTCAGGCCCTCTCCCGGTCGGTAACGGCTTGCAGGGGGTTTCTCGATTCGCACAGACAGCGGGCTGGGGAGGCACCGCTCGGCCCTACGGAACCCACGCGGGAAGCATCCGAGGACCTGATTCTCATAACGGTTGGCACATAATCCAGGGGCAGCTCACTCGTGAACGATGGGGGCTAGACGCTGCGAGGCAGCTATGTCTTGGCCTCGCGCTCCGAGACGTTGAGCTTCAGTTCGCCGAAACGGTCTTCGTACTTTTTCAGCAATCGCCCCAAGGTTAATGGGGCCAACGTCATCTACGACATCGGGCCGGCAGATCCGACGGCAACCCAGCCGGCGCGTCCGGCTCGGAAGGGGGGAGTTCCGGCCACCCGGCCGGGAACCTCGAGAAACGCACACCGGTAATGCTCTGCGCGCCCGGGGGGCAGTCCGGTCTGGCACTTCAACGGCGTGGAGCGGGCGCGATCGCCGATGATCGGGCCACGCCCGGGCGGATCTGCAAAGGTGTCTGCCCGGGCGCCACCGCCGGGGGACCGGCGTCGTATAACAGTTAGCGGGGGCGGTACGGACACGCTCCAGGGGGCGGGCCGATCGGCGGGGCACGGCCGGCGGCCTCGTGCGAGGCCGTTTTTGAGGGCCAACAGCGTTGCGGGCGGCGAGGGCACGTGTTATTGTCAGCGCGAATCTGCCTCGACAGCCAGGGGAAAGGACGACGAGATGACGACCGTCTCGGGCAAAGTGCATTACGGGAAGCACTTGGTCCGCAAGATCACGTGCCCGAACTGCTGGCACTCCTTCCCGCCGGAGGACGTCCTGTTCATCGCCAAGCACACCGACCTGGTGGGCGATCCCATCGCCGGCGGGAACGAGTACCTCCGGTTCATGCCCGTCCGGTTCAACCTCGAGGGCGAGGCGCTGGACCCCCGCGGGGTGCCGACGTCGGATTTGGCCTGTCCGCGCTGCCACCTGGAGCTGCCGGACCAGATGCTCGAGGTCTCCCCGCTGTTCATCTCGCTGGTGGGCTCCCCCGCCAGCGGGAAGTCGTATTTCCTGACGGCCCTGGTGGACGGGCTGCGGTCCCTGATGCCGCGGGCGTTCCTTCAATTCACCGACGCCGACACCGGGGCCAACAGCCCCATCCTCGAATACGAGAAGACCCTCTTCCACAGCTCCAGCCCGGAGGAGGTGACGGAGATCCGCAAGACCCAGGCGGACGACCCGGACCTGCACCAGACCGCCCTGATCGGCGACATCCCGGTCCGTTTTCCGGTGCCACTGCAGTTCCAGCTCTGGCCGAACGAGCGGCACCCGAAGTTCCCTCAGGCGTACCGCATCGGGCGCATCGTGGTGATGTACGACAACGCCGGGGAAGACTTCCACCCGCAGACGGAAAGGGCCTCCTCGGCGGCGGTCAGGCACCTGGCCAGCTCGCACGTTCTGTTCGTGATGTTCGATCCCACGCAGGACACCACCTTCCGCGCCCAGTGCCACAGCGACGACCCCCAGCTCAAGCACGGGTTCCGCCCCGGGGCCGAGGCGACGCCGCTGCTCCGTCAGGAGAGCATACTGAATGAGGCCGCCAGGCGCATCCGGCGATACCACGGCGCCTCCCAGAGCACCCGCCTGAAGAAGCCGCTGATCGTGGTCGTCCCCAAATTCGACATCTGGGAAGACCTCCCGGGCCTGTCCCTGCAAGAAGAGCCGTACGTCGACTCCGAGAACAACGGCCCGGCCAAGATGAACCTGGAGCGGGTCGAGCAGGTCAGCGAGTCGATCCGCGAGCTGTTCTGCCGGCTGTGCCCCGACTTTGTGGCCACGGCCGAGGGCCTGAGCGAGTTCATCCGGTACGTCCCCGTCAGCAGTCTTGGAAGGAGCCCCGAGTACGTCGTGCGGGAAGACCGAAGCTTCTACGGCATCCGGCCGAAGGACATCAAGCCGAGGTGGGTGACGGTGCCCCTGGCGTACTGCCTGTGCAAATGGGCGACCGGACTGATCGGGTGGGCCGACGCCCCCCGGCCGCCCGGGAGGTCCGAATGAGCCTCGAACTGATTTACACGTCGGCGCCGCGGGGCCTCCGGCCGAACACCAGCGGCTTCTGCACGGTGGCGGCCACCACCGGCATGCCCAAGCACGCCTTCGAGAAGCTGGAGATGCTCAGCGGGTACGAGTTCTGCTACAACATCTCGGACGCCCGCGCCGACCAGAACCCCGTCAACTTCATGCACACGCTGATCCTGATCGGCGGCGCCGGGCGTCACGTGCTGTCCAGGATCGCCTATTCCGGGGCAGACCACACCGCCCGCACCAACAAGATCGCCCACCACTTCCTGCTGGAAGAGCCCGAGATGGCGGCGGCGGGGCCGGCGTGGATGCTCTCTCGGCTGTCGGCGGAGTCTTTCCGGAGGAAATGGGACGAACCCGCGGCCGAGCTCCCGCAGAGGTCCTTTGCCGACGCGCCGGGCGGCGCCCAGCCAGCCGACCCCGCCCCGGCCAAGGCCTGGCAGGAACGCACCGGCGACGCCGGCTGGGCCGGTGAGCTGGCCAGGGCCTTTCGCGAAGACAAAAAGGTCCCCGCCTACGTCATCTACAAGCCGGGGACCGACCTCCTGCCCCTCTTCCAGGAAAGCCTGGCCCTCCTGCCGGCCGAGGAGAGATGGTCCGTCTGCTTTGCCACCTACTACACCGCCCTGCCGACGGGCTGCCGGTGCCACTGGCGCGGGGTGGTGGCGGGCTCGAAGGCGGCCGGGGAGGCCGGACGCTTCCCCAGCGCGGTGGTGATCGACCTGACCCGCGCGGCGGGTCCGGCGCCGGAGAACGAGTTCACGGCGGCGGCCCGGCGGGGCGAGGCGGTCGCGCCGCTGGCGAAGGCGCCCGCCGCCCGGGCCGCCAGGCCCGAGCCGAGGAGAAGGGAAAGGGCCTTCGAAGCCGCCGTCGCCGAGGCCGTGGCTGCGGCCCCGGCCGAGGCGGGCCGGGGCGGGGCGCCCCGGCCCGCCGGCTACCCGGCCGGAGCGGCGCCGGCGGGATGGGGGCAAAGGTCTTCGCGGCTTCGCCGGCTGGTCATCGCCCTGGGCGCGTTGGCGGCGATCCTGGCGCTGGCCAACGCGTGGACGTTTTCCGGCCTCATGTCCGCGCGAGAGGACGCCGACGGGCTCCGGCGGAAGCAGACCGAACTTCAGGTCGAGCTGGCGCGGGCGCGGGTAAAGGCCGAGGACGCCGAGGAAAGTGTGCGGGCGCTGCGAGCGACCATCGCCGAGCTGAGGGGCAGCAAGCCCGGCCCGGAGCCCCCGAAGCCCCCGGTTGTGAGAGATCCGGTCCCCGAGCCCCCGAAGCCCCCGGTCGTGCCCCGGCCCGGCCCGAAGCCGCCGAAGCCCCCCAAGCCGACCCCGCCGACGCCGCCGGCTGTAACGAGACTGAAGCTCAAGCCGCCGATGCCCCGGCGGGACCGGAAGGTCCGCGACTTCCAGCGCCGGCCCGTGGCCCCGACGTCCGTTAAGAGAAACCAGATCGTCTTCGACATCGGCAAGGCCGACACCTTCCTGGATATGCCCGGCGTGCTGACCTCCAGCCGCGCTTTCACCTCGGAACGCGGGCGCGAGAACATGACCATCAAGTGCCGCAGCGCCAGCGGGCTTTCCAAGAAGGTCCTCGAGTACTGGATCGAGGACGTCGGCGGCGCGCACCGGCTCATGCTGGAAATCCCCGAGGACGCGGGGGGGGCCGGCGACTACACCAAGACGCTCGAATCGCTCGTCATCGAGGTGGTCGAGGAGGGCAACCGGGTAATCTACCAGTGTTCGCGGCGCCAGCCCCCCGCCCCCGAGACGATCGTCCTCGGGTTCAAGCCGGACGGGACCCCGATCGTCCCCGCCCGGAAAAGCTACAGCTACCTCTGGGCGAGCGTCCTGGAGATCGTCGACGCCGAGGACGAGCTCCTCAAGCGCAGAAAGGACCGCGCCGGGACCGCCCTGCCCGTGCTGGAGCTTGATCCCCCCGTCCAGGGCTTCGCCAAGCCGGTGTACACCTTCGAGTTCGACCGGCCCGAGCAGGGCCCGAAGTGGTCCATCCGGGTCAGCACGAACGCGACCGGCGAGATCGTCAACGAGGTCAAGAAAAGGGACCAGGCCCTGGCCGACCAAAACGGAAAGCTGGCCCCCCTGCTCCAGAAAAGGAAGGAACTCGGCGCCAAGAAGGGCCAACTGGCCAAGGTCGAGCAGGAAATGAAGATTCAAGAGAAGCTCGTGACTGATGTAGACAAGAAGACGGCGGCCCTCAAAGACAGCGCCAAGAAGCTTCGTGCCCAGAGCACTTCGCTGACTGCGTCGATAAACAAGCTCGTAGACCAGAGAGACAAGATCGACACGCAGCTCAAGAAGAGAAATGCCGACAAGAAGAAGCTGCAAGCCGAAAAGACCAGGCCCAATGGCCAGATCCAAAAGAAGACCACCGAGCGAGACAAGTTGGACAAGGCCCTCAAGGCCGAGCAGCAACAGATCAAGCAGGCCGAGGCGGAGAAGAAGAGACTCCTGGGCCTGCCCGAGCTGAGAAGAACATTGCCGGCCGATATTCAGAAGCTGGAGAAGCAGATCGAGAAGCTGCCGGCGCAGCAG
The DNA here is from genome assembly GCA_964575155.1 of uncultured Planctomycetaceae bacterium. GTDB lineage: Bacteria > Planctomycetota > Phycisphaerae > SM23-33 > SM23-33 > CAZNSB01. The sequence goes on from CAZNSB010000001.1 coordinate 6,803, forward strand.
CAGGCCGTCAAGAAAGCGGGGGCCAGGCTCAACGAAATGACGAATATCATGAAGAAGCTGTCCGCCCAGGCGGGTCTCGTGAAGGTCATTGACCCGTGGGACGTGCCGGTGGCGACGTTCGAGTTGAGGTTCCAGCCGGCGGGCCTGAAGGAGATCCTGGCGAAGAACTAGTGCTCTGTCAAGCATCATTTTGCTGGTGGCACAGGTTTGTAACCTGTGCGAGACAAACAGGTTGAAAACCTGTTCCACCCACAGATTCAACCTTGACAGAGCACTAGCCGGGGGGTGAGACTTCCGGCGGAGGCCGGGGCGATGATGCCAACTGCAGAGGCGGTCGAAGAGATACAGTCGTTCCTTTACGGCGAGGCCCAGTTGGACGGCAGCCGGCTGCTCTCGCTGGCGCGCGCCTACGCCGAGGCCTGCACCCGGGTCAACAAGAAGGCCCTCCAGTGCCGAGACCTGCTCCACAAGGGGCTGCGGAACGAGGCCATCTGCGTCGCCAAGGAGGAGTACGACCTCAAGGAGGAATTCCAACTGGTCAGCTTCGACGAGAACGACGCCTGGTTCAGCGTCTGCGAGAAGGAGGGCCTCCCGATCCCCGACCTGATCGACTCGGACCTGGTCACCACCGTGGTCGAGGAGATCTACACGGGGCAGGGGAACATCGACCGGCTGCTTCGGGTGTACCGGCTGATGTCGCTGGCCCGGGCGCCGGTGGTGGACCTGATTCGGGTGCTTCGGCTGATCGCCAAGGAGGACCCTCGGCAGAGGTTCTGGCGGCAGGACGTGCGGACGTTCGAGAAGGCTCGGCTGGACGAGCTGCACGGCCTGGCCGACGAGGCCGCCGAAAAAGGCGATCGGTCGGCCCTGGAGGACATCGTGGCGGAGCTGACCGGCAAGGAGTGGCTGGAGCGACCGCCGGAGAGGCTCATCAGGTCGGCCCAGAAGAGCCTGCTCCCGCACCGCCGGGAGGCGGCCCAGGCGCGCTTCGGGCAGCTTCTCGAGGAGATTCGCCAGGCCCACAGCGCCCTGGACGAGCCCGCCTGCCGAGAGGCCGTCGCCACATGGCACGCCACCATCGACCAAACCCGCATCCAGCCCGACGCCGCAGACGCCGACCAGGTCGCCCAGGTCGAGGAATGGCTCCGGTCCCTGGAAGCCGCCAGGCAGGCCGAGGCCGAGTTCCAGCAGGCCTGCGACACCCTCGATGCCGCCCTCAACGACCGAAAAGACCGCGCCGTCGTCGAGAAGGAGCTCGCCCAGGTCCGCCGGTTCGGGCAGGGGATGCCCTCCTGGCTGAAGGACAGGGCGGAGGGCTACCTGGCCGAGCTGCGGCGGCGCGCCAGGGTGAAGGGCACGTTCATCCTCGTCGGCACCGTCGCGGGGGTCCTGCTGGCGGGGGGGGCGGTGTGGCTGGCCGTCCTGCGCCACCGGGCCGGCGAAGAGCAAAGGAGCTGGGTGAACCAGATCACCGCCTGCCTGAACAAGAAGGACCTCGCCGGCGCCGAGAAGCTGCTGAAGGACCTGGAGAGGAAGGACCCGGGCTTCCATGGCTCGGCGGAGATCGGCGCCCTGCGGGTCCGGCTGGCCGGGGAGGTGGAACAGGTGGAGTTGGCGGCGAAGCGCGAGAGGGAGCGCAAGGAGCATTTCGCCAAGGCCATGGCCCTGGCCAGGTCGGCCGGGGTGACCCACCCGGATCGCCAGGCCCTGGCCACCGCCAAGGGGCTGGCCAGGACGCCGGAAGAGAAGGGCCAGGTCACCGACCTCGAGCAGCGCATCGCGGAGGCACGCCGCGTCAGCACCGAGGAAAGGAAGGCGCAGATTGCCGCCACCGTGGCGAAGGCGCAGGTCGGGATCGGAGCACTCACCAGCGCCCTCGACCCCGTCAGGGAGCCCGACCTCGAAAGCGTCGAGAAGCTCGCCAAACGATGCACCAGCTTCCTGGACCTTCTGGACGGGCTCCCAAAGAAAAACCCCCTCTCCGGGTCGATCTCCCGCCAGCGCGTGGCCAAGGCCCAGGAGGTCATCGACGAGGCCGTGAAGAAGGCCAAGGCCCCGAACCCGGCGCGTTTCGAGAACCTCGAAGCCCCCGCCGGGGCGTGCGCCGAGCTGTGCCGGCTGCTGGCGGCAAGCAAGGAACTCTCGAAAGAGCAGCAGGCCCTCCTGGCCGGTGCCGCCGACGCCGCCGACAAGGCCTTGAAGGCCGCCAAGGCCAGGTTCGAAACGGACCGGAAAATGGCCGCCGACTGGAAGGGGATTTCGAGGCTGTACGCCCGGCCGGAGGAGCTGGGCACTGCGCTCGTCGCGTTCGCCAGCACCTACCCGAATCACGCGTTTGCCAAGGACCTGGCGGCGGCCGCCACCATGACGACACAGTGCCGGTCGATGGGAGTATGGGAAGGCCTGGTCAAGCCGTGGCGCGCGGCCCCGCCCGTTTCCGACGCCCAGGAGGCCGAACGACGGCACACCGCCCTCGACCAGTTCCGCAAGGATCACGGCTCCGGGCCGTGGGAGGACGCCGCCAAGAGATACGCCGAGTACCTCCGGGCCGCGGTCGACACCTTGCCGAAGGACCGCCTCCCCGCCCAGCTTGCCGACATCCAACAGTTCCTGAACGACGACCTGATCGCCGCCTCGTCCATGTTCGTCACCAGGACGGGCAGTCGGTACTACTTGCTGAAAAACGCCGCCAAGGAGATCAAGCTCAACGCCAGGGTGGTCGGGTGGAGGATCGATTACGTGGTCGACAGCCGATTGACCACGAAGCCGGAATCGCTGAGAATGGATGCCCTGGCCCTAATTTGCGCGCAGGGGCCGATCCCGGCGCCCCAGAATGCGCTTTCCAAGAGCATCCGGCAGGAGATCGGGCGGTTCGACGGGCCGGGATGGGAAACCCTCTGCCTGCGACTTGCCGACCTGGCACTACAGGACACGACCGTGGACCCGATCCTGCGGGCCGGCATCCTCAAGAGCCTGCTCGAAAGCGCCGCCCAGTTCACGCCCCACCAAGCCGAGCCGATCAAGAAGACTGCGGACCGGTTTGAGAACCTCCCGCTGGAGGTGTACTGGATGGACCCGAAGGACGAGGACGCGAACAAGGCCCGCGGTCAGGTGGCCCGCTCGCTGGAGGAGATCGACCGAAAGACGCTCACCAGGATGATCCAGGACGTCCACGGCGGGCTCGACGGGCTCTTTCCCGCCCCCAGCCGGTGCGCCGGGATCATCTTCCCCCGCCGCGGGGAAGTGGTCCTCCACAAGGACCTCCGGGACGCCGACCTCTACGTCATCTCGGGCGAGAGCGGCAAGACGCCCGCCATGGTGAAAGTCGGCTTCGTGGCAGGAGGCAAGTTCGCGTCAGCCGGCCCGGCCGGCGGATACCCCGTCGGAAGCTGCCTCTTCGCCAGGGCCAGACACCCCGCTGGCTCAAGAAAAAGCCCTTAGGGCTTCTTTCCGGACAGGAGCGTCCTCTTTGCCGCCTCGGCGGCGACGCTCGGACGCAAGGCGCCCGGAGAATACAGGTCGATCCCGCCGGCGCGGAGGTGCCCCGCCAGAGAGATGACCTTCCTGATCGCCTCGGTGCTTCGAGCCGACCCCTTCTGCGGTGCCTTCTCGGCGCCGGTGCGAGCGCAGAGCGTGCAGGAGATGACGCCGGCGCCCTGGCAGCGCGGGCAGACCACGGCGCCGGAGCCGCCGCAGTCGTTGCAGGTCGTCCCCTTGAGGGTGCCGACCCCGCGGCAGGTCGAGCACTTGGCGTGGCCCATCCCCCTGCACCTGGGGCAGTCCTCCCGGCCCGTGCCGAAGCAGCGCGGGCACCGCGCGGGAGGACGCCGGCCGACGCCGCCACGCGCGGAGAACATCTTCTCCAGCGGCGTCAGCAGGACCGAGTTGGCCAGTTCGAGCACGTAGGCCGATGCCGACGCCCTCTTCAGCTCGCGGGCCGCCAGGGCCCCGTCGCCCTGGAGGTGGGCCCGGAGCCCCTGCCGGAGGCTCTCCAGCGACTCCAGCCGGTACCTGCGCTGATCCTTGCGGAGCCTGAGGAGCCTCCGGACGGCGGGGAGGTCCTTGGGGTTGGCCAGGACGGTCTTGCACAGCGATGCAATCCGGCGGTCGACCTCGGCCGGCCTGAGGAGCTGCGAGAGGCCCCTCGGCGCCCGCCACAGCAGGGCGCCCACCAGGGCGCACAAGGCGCATGCCCGCGCGACGGCGGCGAACCGTTTCATCTTGCACCCTTTCCCCGGCCGGACCCGCCGCGGCGGGCTAGCTCCCGCACCGCACCAGCAGGTCCAGCAGGACCAGGTTGTAGTAGCAGCTCTCTCTCAGCTCCCGGACCACGTCCTTGACGTTGGCCAGGGCCTGGCGCCGGTCGCTGCGGGCCTTGGCCAGCGGCCCCTGGAGCTCTCCCTTGGCGTCGCAGGCCCGCACCAGCAGCTCCAGCAGCCCGCCCGTGGCGTCGAGACTGACCGCCGCCTGCTGCAGCGCGCCGTCGCTGGCCGCCAGCCGCGCCCCCGTGGTCGTCTCGATCGTCTCGGCCGGCGCGGAGAAGCTCTTCGCCTTGGGGTGCTCGCGGAGCAGCCTGAGCACCTGCCCGCGAAACGCCTCCAGGGCGCCGACGAGGTCGCCGCCCAGGTCCGGCGCCACGACGGTGGTGGGGCTGGCCAAGTCTGCGTCCGGCGGGGGGGCGGGCAGGCCCCACCGGTAGCTCTTCAGGCCGGCCGCGGCCGCCGAGGCGTAGTGCGCGGTGACGGCCAGCAGCTTGATGGAATCGGCGTCGGGCTCCCAGGCCGGCGGCTTGGGGGCGCCGACCGCCGGGGCCGGCGCCGCTGCTTGCCCGGCCCCCCAACGCGTCGCTTGGATGATCCGCGCCCAATCTGCCGCGCAGGACTTGCGCTGTGCGGCGTTGTTGACCATCGGCAAGACCACCCCGCGATATCCGCGGTACGTCCCCCCGGTGCCCTCGATGAGCGTCTGGGCGATCTGGTATGCCAGCTCGGCGCTGGGCGTGTGGTCGACAAGCTTGATCAGCTCCCGGGGGATGGTGGCGTCGCTCATGGACTTGAGGGCGCGGAGGACGCGGCTGGCGATCCTCATGTCGGCCCTGCGTGCTTTCGATTGACGTTGGAGCGCCTGTAGCAGGACCGCGGCGGCCTGGGTCGTGTCGAGCTTCCGCAGATCCTCGATGGCCTGGTAGCGGACGGCGATGTTCGGAGAGATCAGGTCCACCTGGAGCTTCCTGGCGGGGTTCGCCGCCGGCTTCCCGGGCGCCGGCGCCGGCGGGGGCGGCCCCGAGGCCGCCGGGACAGTCACTCCCCTCGTCAGGGCGCTGCGGCGATCGCTCGCCGAGGCCGCCGACCGCAGCTCGTCCTCCGACAACCAGCCCGAGGCGCCGGTCCACCGCGCCGCCTGGTTGCAGCAGGCCTTCATCGTCATGGCCACGTCCGTGAGGACCTCGTCGCGCGTCCTGGACCGCTCGTACGCCCGCCGGAACTCGGCCAGGAAGCCCCCGCCGGGCGATGGCGGCGCCGTCGGCGACAGCTCGCCGATGTCCGCCGCCGGCACCGGCTCCAGGCCGGGGCGGCTCGGGGGCTGTGGCACGAGCGGCGTCGGCGCCGGCGGGGGCGCCGCCGGGGGCGAATCGGTCGGAGGCTCGATCGGGAGCAACTGGCGGGGCGCCGGTTGCGCCGCCGGCGGGCGGGGGGAGGGCCGATCCGGCCTCTCCCAGTCGCCGGTGAGCGCCTCCGAGACCAGCGAGAAGGCGCTGGTCGGCGGGGTCGGGGGCTCCCAGAACCCGCCGAAGGCCAGCAGGAGCGCCATCAGGACAGCGACGGCGACGGCCGGGATGGCAACGACCTCGACCTGCGGGAAGGACCGGCGGGGCACGCCCCCCCCCGCCGGCGGGAGCGGCACGGGCGAGGTCGGCGCCGGCGAGGGGGAGCTCAGACACCGCTCCATCACCTGCCGGGCCCCCTCCGCCGCCAGCCCGATCGCCGCCGCCGCCTCCAGCAGCCTCGCACGGTCCTCGGCCGATGCCCGCCCCTGCGGGTGCATCGCCCGCACCTGCTGGGCGAACATATCCTCGATGGCCGCCCGGTCCCGGTCGTCGCGCCGCGCCTGTCGGCTCCGGAGGCGCTGGTCGATCCGCTCGGCGGCGAGGTCGGCGGGGATGCCCAGCCTCCTGGCCAGTTCCGTCAGCTTGCGCTCGTCCGCAGCGGCCAGCACGCCGCCCTCGATCTCCATGTCGATGACGCTGTCGAAGAATTGCAGCGCCTCGTCACTCGGCGGGCCCGCGGGCGCGGCCGGGGCCGGGATCTGCGCCAGGGCGGCCTCCACCTCCTGCTCGGGCAGGCCCAGCCGGCAGAGGCGTTCGGCCAGTTCCGGTCGCCTGGGGTGGTCCAAGGTGCCGTCGGGGGCGACCATGGAGGCGATGACCTGTCGGGCGGCCCGGACGAGGCGTTCCCTCTCGGCGCGGAACCTGCCGGGCCTCTTCGGGCGGGCCTCGCCGGCCACACGCTGCTGATACTCCGCCCGCCTCTGCGGGCTCAGCAGCGTCTCCGCCGCCTCTGCCAACTGCTTCTCGAACAGCATCACCATGGGGATGAACTGGGGCCCGGGGATGTTCTGGCGAAGCTGCATCCTGCGCTCCCGCAGGGCCCGGCGGACGGCATCGGGGCTCACCTGGCGGGGGGAAAGCCCCAGCAGCTCGTACGGGGTGGGCTCCGTCTCCTTCTCGGGTATCCCCAGCAGTCTGTACAAGGCCTTGGCGTACAGCATGGTCAGGCTTCGTCGGATCGTCCCCGGCCGACAGGTCACCCCGGCGGCTGCCCGGCCGCAGACCAGATCGCGTCCCGTTCAAGATGGTACCGGGCGACGACGCGGACGACAAGGACAATACCCCCCGCCGGGGAGAGCCCTCTTGTTACCGACGGGAAGTCCGCTAAGATACCGGGCGCGACGATGATCGCATTCGAATGCGAGAATTGCGGAAAGCCGTTGAGGGTCGCGACCCGGCTGGCGGGGAAACTGGCCAAGTGCCCGGGGTGCGGGCACGCCGTCCGGGTGCCCATCTCGACGATGCCCCCCGAGGAGGAGCCCGCCGGCGCCGCCCCGGCGGAGCCGCCCCAGGCCGGGGACGTCGCTCCCGCGGCGCCGGAGTTTGGGGACAGGCAGGCTCCGTGCGGCGAGGGCGAGCCGCCGGCCCCGGCGCCGGGGACGGACCAGCCGCCCGTCCCGGCGGCGCCCCCGCCGCAGGCGGGGGGCCCACTGGACCTCCGCGCCGGCGCGGCGCCCGCCGAGGACACGACGGCGGACGTCCTCGCCGGCGCCCTGATGCTGGCGACCTTCCTGATCCCCTGGGTGGTGCTGCCCAACGGGGTCTTCATGTCCTGGGACGTCGCCAGGGAGGCCGGCGCCGCCTTCAACATGTTTCTCGTCGGCGCGTGGGTGATCGGCATTGCCGTCCTCCTCGTCAACCTCTCCGTCCGAGGCATCCAGCGATGGAGGTGGAACGCGGGGCTGGGGGCGCTGGGCATGGTCCTGACCCTGATCATGCTGGGGCAGTTCTCGCACGCCGACTGGAGCACCAGCCCGCTGCCGAACTCCAGGACCGTGGCCATCGTCTGCGTGCTGCTCCTGGTGGCCCTGATCGTGGTGGAGAACCTGCAACTGCGGTTCCAGGCCAATCAGTCGCTGGCGACGGCCGGGCGGGTGGTGGGCGCGCTGGTGATCGCGGCCTTCGCCGCCGGTCTGGTCAAGGGGGTCGCCAATTACAGCGACCAGCCGGTGGACCTGCGGGAGAGGTCCGCCCTGGACCTGGTGTTCCTGTCGTTCTGGCGGCTGGCGATGATCGCGGCGGGCGTGGCGGCGACGCGCCCGCCCACCGCCGCGGTGTCCCGGTTGGTCCTGACGGGTCTGTACGTGTCGCTGGGCGTGCTGGGGGCCTACCTGATCGTCCGCCCCCCCTTCCTGTTCGAGATCGGCGGGATCGCGCTGACGTTCCTGAACCTCATCATGATCGTCGGGGGGCTGATCCTCCTCGCCTGCCGGGGGTTCATCGAGGCCATCAGCGAGCGCATCCGAGCTTCGCGCCCGCCCCCCGCCGCGGCCGCACCCGGGGCAAAAACCGCTTGACGTCCCTGCGCGTCGGCGGTCCAATGCGCCCGGGCGTTCAGGGCTCGCCCCCGGACCGCTGGCGCCGTCCAAGGGCGGAAAGAGGGTAAGATGATCTGTTTCCAGTGCGACAACTGCCAGAAGGATCTGCGGGTCCCTGACCGCCTGGCCGGAAGGATGGCCAGGTGTCCCCGCTGCGGAAAGGCGGTCCGAGTGCCCATGGTCACCTTCGCGCCGGGCCCGCCCGCCCCGCCTGCCGGGCCTCACTCGCCGCCGGCGCGGGCGCGGGCGGGCGTTGGCGCCGCCGGGCGGCCCGTCCCCCCCGGCCCGCCGGCCGACGCGACGGCCCCGCAGCCCGCGGCGGGGGCGGGGGCGCCGCCGCCCGGCCCGGACGAGGGGGAGGAGGCGGCGCCGAGGGAGGTGGTCGGGCCGAAGCACCGCAGCGACTCCGTCGCCGGGTGGGCGGTCTCCCTGATCCTCCACAGCCTCATCCTGGTCGGCTTCTCCGGATACACGTGGATGGCGGGCCTCGGGACCGGCGGCGGCCGGGCCGAGGCCGACATGGGCGTCGTCATCGACACCGGCGGCGAGATCTCCTCCGGCGCCGCCGAGGCCCTCCAGATGCAGGCCGACGTCGGCGAGGTGGCGCTTACCGGCCTCAGCCAGGAACCGGCCGGCATCGAGCCGATCACCGGCCTGGGGCCGGGCGTGTCGGCCTCGTCGCCGATCGGCCCGCTGGTGGCGTCGGCGCTGTGCGGGGGCGGGGGCGGACCCGCGGCGCGCGGCGACCTGTCGATGATCGCCGGCGGCGGCGTGGGCGGGGGGGCGAGCTTCTTCGGCATCGTCACCCCGGCGGACGCCAGCAAGTTCGTTTACGTCCTGGACTACTCCGGCAGCATGCAGGGGAAAAAGCTCGCGCTGGTCAAGGAAGAGCTGCTCCGCGCGATCAGCGCCCTGAAGCAACGGATGAAGTTCTACATCATCTTCTACGACGACGACTACGAGGCCATGGCCGCCGAGAAGCTGGTCCCGGCGACCCAGCAGAACAAGCGCCAGTACCTCACCTGGGCCAACGGGGTCCACGGGGGCGGGGGGACCGACCCGACCGAGGCCATGAAACTGGCCCTGTCGCTGAAGCCTCACGCCATCTGGCTGCTCTCGGACGGCATATTCAACCCCCACGCGTGCGACGTGATCCGCCGGGCCAACCCCCGGGCGCGGGTCCGCATCCACACGATCGCGTTCTGGGACAACGCCGGGCAGTCGCTGCTGGAGCGGATCGCCAAGGAGAATCGCGGGCGGTGCCGTTTCGTGCCCGGGCCGGGGTCGGCGCCGCCAGGCGCCCGCCCCGCCGGCCGGCGGCATCCGCGAAGGACAATCCGCCGCCCATGAAAGGGCCGTGCCCATGAGAAGGACCGCGTGGCTGTCTGTCATCGTACTCGTTCTGCTGCTGCTTTGGGTCTGGGCGGGTCAGGCGGCCGCCCAGGCCCCGCCCGACAGCGCGGACGCCCAGGTCGGGGGAAAGAAGATCTCCCTGTGGCGCATGATCCGGGCCGGCGGGTTCATCGGGTTCGTCATCATCCTGCTGTCGCTGGTGGCCACGGCGCTGATCATCGAGCATTTCCTCTCGATCCGGCGGGACCGGCTGGTGCCGCCGGTCCTTGCGGACCGGCTGGGGGCGTTCCTGGACGCCGGCCAGCACGAGCAGGCGCAGCACGAGTGCGAGCAGGACGCGTCGTTCCTGGGCGCGGTGGTCAACGCCGGGCTGGGGCAGCGGGGAGGGATGTTCGGGTTCTTCGACATGCAGACCGCCATGCAGGAGGTCAGCGAGCGCGAGGTCTCCAAACTGTACCGCAAGATCGAGTACCTCGCGTTCATCGCGGGCGCGGCCCCGATGCTGGGCCTGCTGGGGACGGTGACGGGCATGATCGTCTCGTTCAACGTGATCGCCCAGAGCGAGGGGACCGCCAAGCCGTCGCAACTGGCCGAGGGCATCTGGGAGGCGCTGATCACCACCGTCGAGGGGCTGGTCGTGGCCATCCCCGTCATGTTCTTCGTGTCCTTCTTCCGGGGGCGGATCGACAGCTTCGTCGCCGAGGCCGAGGTCGTCGTCGAGAAACTCATGGGACGCTTCCGCAAAGCGCCCGCGGAATAGGAGCCGGACCCATGAGACTGCACAAGCCGCGACGCAGCTACGGGTGCGAAATCAACATGACCCCGATGATCGACATCGTCTTCCAGTTGATCATCTTCTTCATGACGGCGACGCAACTGGTCCGGATCGAGGCGGAGGACCTGGCGCTGCCCGAGGCCGGCGAGGGCGAGCAGGTCAGCCAGCTCACCACCGGGCCGGTGGTGGTGAACGTCCATGAGGACGGGCGGATCGTCATCTCGCACCAGACCGTCCGCCCCGCCGGGCTGGGCCCGGCCCTCGCCGAGCATCTCAAGCAGCGGGCCCCCGCCGACCGGTCGGTGGTGATCCGCGGGGACCGCAACGCCGCCTGGGAAAAGATCACCACGGTCCTTCAGGCCTGCGCGGGCAGCCGGATCGGGCGCGTGCGCGTCGCGGTCGTCGAGCCGCCCGCCCAGCCGTCCCCGTGAGGAGGCCCCAGGCATGTTGCTCACGCGCCAGCGGCCCAAACGCTCCTCGACGGGGCTGAACATGACCCCGATGATCGACGCCATCTTCCTCCTGCTCATTTTCTTCATGTGCTCGTCCTCCCTGCGGTCCTTCGAGAGCCAGCTTCCGACGCAGATCTCGCAGCGCGGCAGCGGGCAGAAGGAAGAGCCCTACCCGCCGATCCGGATTCGCCTGACGAAAACGGCCGCCGGCGTGCTCGTGCTCTGCGACGAGCAGCCGTGCAGCGACTTCCACGACCTCACGGGCCGGCTGAAAAAGAGGCGGGCCATCGCCGACGCCGCGGTGATTATCGAAGGCGGCGGGCGGGTGCCTTTCGGGCGCATGGTGGCGGCCCTGGACGCCTGTCACCAGGCCGACCTGCGGCGGGTGGCCTTCTCGCCGACAGGAGGCGCCAAGTGAAAGCCACGTCCCCCCGGACGCCCCCGGTTGCGATCTTGCTGCTGGCCCTGGCGCCGGCGGGCGCCGCCGGCGCCGCACAAACCGCCGGCCGCATCGAGAAACTGCTCGCCCAGGCCGAGGCCGCCGACAACCTGGACCACGCCGAAAAGAAAATCGACGAAGCCGAAAGCCAGCTCAAGTGGGCCGGCAGGGGAATGGACGCGAGGTTCCTGAGGGCGGACGTCCTCCGGACGCGCGGGCGGGTCAAGATCAAGGCCTGGCAGAAGCACCTGGCCGGCGAGGAGAAGCGGGCGGCCGGGGTGAAGCTGCTGAAACAGGCCCTCGACGGATACGACGCGCTCATCCAGGAGAACGAGGGCATCGCCAAGAAGATCGAGGACACCACGGAGGGCGACCCGGAAACGAACAGGAAATACCGCGAGGCGCTCAGCTACAGGAACCGTGCGGTCTACGCGCAGGCGTGGGGCGAGTACAACCTCGCCCTCGGGCAGGCGTTCTCGCACGACCGGAAGAGGTTCCTCGACCGGGCGGTCCTCCGCTTCAGCCACTCCACGGCGGGCGTGACGGACGCCGGCGGCTTCGAGGCGGACGGCTCGGACGCCAAGCCGATCATCATCGACTGCCTGCTGGGGCAGGCCCTGTGCTACTACGAGCAGCGGTCGTTCGCCGACGCCGAGAAGTATCTCAACCTGGCCGCCGACGGCGCCCGCAAGGGCGCCGCGGTGACGAAGACCCTGCCCTTCGTCGTCCAGCGGATCACCTACCTGCGGGTGAAGATCCATCAGGACCGCGGCGAGCACGAGAAGGCCGATGAGGTCGCCGGGAAGTACTTCGACGCCCTTCCGGGCGGTCACAGGCTGGACGCGCTGGAGCGGGGCATCGCCGTCGAACGCGCCCGCAGCCTCGCCGCCCTGGCCGACCCGCAGCGAAGCCCGGGGAAGGACCACCGGGCCTTCCGGGCCCGGCTGGAGGCGGCGGCGCGGACGGTCAACGCCTACGGCGGCCAGTGGCGGGCGGAGATGGACAGGATCCTCCGCAAGCCCCCCGGCGCCGTGCTGGGCCCCGCCGTGGCCAGGGCGAGAGAGCTCTTCAACGCCAGGCGCTACCGCCAGGCCGCCGATGCCGCCGACGCCGGACTGAAGGACGCCAAGCTCAAGCCCCCGGCCCGGGCCGAGCTGCGCTACATCCGGTTCGCCGCCTACTGGAACCTCGCCCGGTGGCGCGACGCCCACCTGGCGGCGGCGGCGTTCCTCCGGCTCAACCCCACCGACCCCCGCGCCGCGCACGTCTGCGGGAAGGCCATCCACGCCGGACACAGGGCCCTCCAGGCCAGCCCCCCCCTCCCCCAGGCCGACCTCGCCCAATTCTTCGACCATGCCGAGAAAAACTTCCCCACCCACCCCGAGGTCCGGATGATCCCCTGGTACCGCGGAAGCCTGCTGCTGTCGGCCGGGGAGTATGCCCGGGCGGAACGGGCGCTCAGCGGGGTACCGCCCGGCTCGCCGGCGTATCGCCTGGCGCAGTACGGCATGGCCATGTCCGCCTACAAGCAGGCGGAGGCCCTGGCCGGAGCCAAGGGCCGGGATGCCGCCGGGGTCGAGGGCCATCTCTCTCGGGCCGCCCAAGCCGTCCGCCGATTTGCCGCCGCCCTCACCGCAGGCCAGCAGCTCTCGCCCCAGGAGCGAGAAGCGGCCAGGAAGGTCATCGAGGTCGGCCAGGCAGCCGCCCAGCGCATGCTCAACCTGCCCCAGCCCAAGCCCGACGCCGCCGGCGACCTGATACGAACCATCGACGCCCTGTCGATCAAGACCGGGCAGACCGCCGCCGCCGGCCTGGCGCCCCGGATCCTGTTGAGCGTCCGCAAGGGCGACGTCAAGGGGGCCCTGAAGATGATCGACGCCGCCCTGGCCAATCCCGGCCGGGACGCCGGGCAGCTCGTCCAGAGCCTCGTCGCGGCCAGCGGCCTGCTGGAGCAGGAGGTCCCAAAGCGGATCCAGGCCGGGAAGGCCGCCGAGGCCGCCGCCCTCGCCAACAAGCTGGTCGACATCTACCGCTTCCTGTTCGCCCACGTCATCCGCAGCACGGACAAGGGCGTGCTCGCCCAGGAGCGAGCCGTCCGCCGCCGCCTCGCCGCCGCCCTCCAGCGCGTCGGGCGATTCGGCGAGTCCATCGATCACTATGAATGGCTGGGCAAGAGGCTGCCGAGAAACGAATCGGGCGACGTGATCCGCGGGCTGGGGATCGCCTACGAAAAGACGGGCAAGTACCGACAGGCCATGGCCAACTGGGGACAACTCGCCGGTGGACTGAAGACGGGGACCCCCGGCTGGTGCGAGGCCTGCTACCACCTGATCGACTGCCAGCTCCTGTCCGGGCAGCGCGACGCCGCCCGCAAGCGGCTGGCCTTCTTCAGGGCCCAGTACCCCAACATCGCCGACGCCGAATGGAAAAAGCGCTTCGACGACCTGGAGGCCCGCATCGGCAAGGGCGGCAAGTAGCACCGCGCCACCATGGACCTGGGGGGGCGCGGCTAAGCGCCTTCCGGGTCGAACGCGCGGAGGTTGCGGACGAACTCCTCGATGACCCACTTGGGCGTGGACGCCCCGGCGGTGACGCCGGCGACCTTCTTCCCGGCGGCCATCTCCGGCCGGAACTCGTGCCAGCCCTCCAGGTGGTGCGTCGGCACGCCCTCTTCGGCGCAGAGGCGGGCGAGCTGGCGGGTGTTGGCCGACTGCCTCCCGCCCAGGACGAACATGACGTCCACCTCGCCGGCCAGCTCGACGGCGGCGGCCTGGCGATCGCGGACCTCCCTGCACAGCGTGTTGACGATCCGCACCTCCGGGTACCCCCGGGAGACGATCCGCCCCACCACCTCCCCGAAGTGCTGCGGCGAGTGGGTCGTCTGGCAGACGATCCCGAGCTTCCCGCCGGCCGGCAGCCGGTCCAGGTCCTCCGACGTGTCCACACAGATCACGCCCGGGGCGTAGGCGCACACGGCCTTGACCTCGGGGTGCTCGGGCTGGCCGATGACCACGACCTGGTAGCCTTCCTCGGCCAGTTGGGCCACCACCTTCTGGGCCCGCTTGACCAGCACGCAGGTGGCGTCGACGATCTCCACGCCGCGGCGGCGGAGGGTCTCGAAGACCTCCGGTGCCTCCCCGTGGGAGCGGATCAGCACCTTGCCGGTGGCCTCGTCGGGGTGGTCGATGACGCGAAGCCCCTGGCGCGCGAGCCGCTCGACGACCTGGCGGTTGTGGATGATCTCCCCGAGGCTGGAGATCTCCCCGCCGCGGCGGGCGAGGGTATCCTCCGCCGCCTTGATGGCGCGCTCGACGCCGAAGCAGAACCCCAGCTTTCTGGCCAGCTTTACCTGCATGGCACACCAGAGCGCCCCGCCGCAAACGCCACGGGGCGCAAGGAAGTCTAGGCAAATGGAGCAAGGATTGTCAAACAGGTTCAGGCGCCGCCCAAGAGGCACTTCCGCTTGCGGCCGCTGGCCGAGGTGCGGCGGGAACAGCCGCGCCGGTCGTTCTTGTTTCGCACCGTGCCCCCCTGAGGAAGTGACCCGGCCGGCCATCGTAATAGGCTAGCGTCCCCCTATCTTGAGGCGGGCCGCGTGGGGGCCGCGGCTTCGAGGCCGTACCGCATCGCCTCTTCGTCCCACCTGAGTCTGTGCCGGTGCTGCCGGTGCCACCGCCGCCACGCGGCGCCGGCCTTGACGGGGGCGGCCGTGAGGACCTTGAAGTCGCGGACCTCGGCGGGCCGCTCCAGGCCGGGCGACTTGGTGAAGATGATCCAGATCGAGTACGACGCCTGTCGCTGAATGGTGACGTTGTCCTTGTGCCGCTCGAGCATCTCGAAGAAGGCCGGCAGCACGCGCTTGTCGGGGATGTTCATGAGGATGTCGGTGGTCGTGTCCGATCCCCAGTCCGGCTCGGTCATCTTGATGCGGATGAGTCCCGGCACGATCCGGCGCTGCTGGGCGGCGGAGAGGGCCGCCGGGTGGAGCCGGTAGGTCCGCTTCTTCACCGCCCCGATGAAGGAGCGGCCCCAGGGCTTGCGCTGGGCCAGGGCGTCCACCATGATGGCGGTGCTTCGCTTGGTGGGGACGTCGCGTAGGCACCCGGCCGCCGCGGAGGCGACCCGCGGGTCGTCCGACGCCAGCAGAGACTCCAGGACGTCCGTGAGGAACTCCCGCCAGGGCGCGTCGGTCTGGAGCTTCTTGCTCAGGCCCGGCCGGCGGGTGAGGCGGTTGCGCAATCGGGCCAGGATCGCCACGGTCACCTCGGTGTCGTCCTCGCGCAGGAGCAGCACGGGCAGCTCCTCCGCCTCGCCCTCGTAGTCGATGCCGACGAGGACGTGGTTGCTCCAGCCGCGCTCGTCGGGATCGACGGAGAACAGCAGCCTGCGGGCCCATTCCACGATCCGCTTGCGGGCCTTGTCCTTCCGAGCCAAGTGGACCAGCAGCTTGGCCGCATACCTGTGAGCCCCGCCCCATCCCAGGCCGCTTCGCGCGAACGGCTCGTCGTAGAACCTTGCGAACAGCAGCGGCACCGCCTCGCGGGCGTGCTCGACGATCTCCGGCCGCAGCTCGACCTGGGCCTTCGCGGAGACCTTGAAGTACCATCCCAGCAGGTACCGGACCCGGCCTGTGTGCTGAGGCCGGATGTCGATGCCGGCGAGATCGCCGAGCGCCGCGACGAGCTGGGCGCGGGCCGGCCCGCCGACCGGAATCGCCGTCTTCTCGATCGCCTCGGGCTTGGCCCCCTCCAGCCGGCGGCGGCAGATCTCCGCGAAGCGCCGGCCGCCCACCTTCAGCTCCTGGAGCTTCTTTAGGTCCGGCCTGATCACGGCCTCCTTGCCGTCGGCGAGAAAGACCACGAACGACGGGTGCTTCGACGCCGCCAGCAGCTTCCGCACGGTGCTCTTGTCCTGCGGCGGCCGGGCGAGCAGGATCGCCCCGCCCTTGCCGCCGGGGCGGACGCTCAACTGCCGCATGAGGCGGCCGAGCGCGACCGCGCCCGGCGTCGTCCGCTGCGGCAGCTTCGGATCGTCGCGCAGCATGGCCCAGAGCTGCCTCTTCACCTCGGTGATCCCGGCCTGGTCCAGCTCCAGCAGCCGCCGGCGGACCTCGTGCGGCTCGGTGCCGTCATGGAAGTTCGCCAAGACGTACAGGTACCGCCCGACGGCCTTCGCCATCTCCAGCGCCCGGTCGTGGGCGCGGGCCTTGCTGAGGATCCTGGCGCGGAGCAAGGCTCGATCGTTCCGCCCCAGTCCAGCGCCCGCCCGGAGGCGCCAGTACAGCACGTTCAGCGGCTGCCAGCGGCGGTCCGGGACGTCCGTCTCCAGGTGCCGCAGCGAGATCAGGCCCTTGTCCGACTCCAGCCACACCACGTGCAAGCGGCGGCCGCGCACGGCCAGCCTGCTGATCTGCCCCGCCGCGCCGCGCCCGGCCCCGCCGTGCCACAGGCAGACCGCCTCGGTGGCGCCCCCGGGGCCGAGTCGAAGCAGGTACAGGTGGCCGGACTCGGCGATGACCGCCAACGGCCGACCTTTGGGATCGGCCGCCAGGCTGGGGTAGGACCAGCCGTAGTTGGGAATCATGGCCATCCGCGTCCCGGGCAGCAGGAACTGCCCGCGGCGCCGGATGCGCCCCTTGGCGTCGGGCCCGAACAGGACGTACGCCCCCTGCCACGGGCCGGGACGATACAAGCTCGCCAGCACGAAGGCGCGGCCCTCGGAGATCTGATGCCGGAAAGCCGTCTTGTGCAGCAGCAGCTTCGGCTCGCCCCACTGCCCCTCCCGGCAGGTCAGGTGGTACGTGGAGATCGACTGGTAGTCGGGGGTCTGACCGGCCGCGAAGACGTGCAGGGCGCCGTTCGTCCAACGGATTCTGGGGTACGTCAGGTTGTAGCCGGCGACGCCCGGCAGCACGCGGGTCTCTTGCCAGTTTCCCCCGACGCACCGGCGGTAGTGGATCACCTGCCGCGTCCGGTTGTCCTTCCACGGGGACCACACCAGGTGCAGGCTGCCGGAGCCGTCCAGGCAGGCGTCCAGCCCGTGCACCAGCTTCGGGTGCTCCGACAGCAGGCTCCGGGGCGCGGACCACTCGCCGCCGCGCGGGCGGCGGAACACCAGCAGGTCGTTCAGGCCGGGCTTGAGGCCCGAGCGCGTCGGCGCCAGGCGGGCGTTGTGGCCGAAACAGAGGACGTAGGCGGTGTCCTCGCCGTCCACGAGCAGTCGCAGGCCGTTCACGTACAGCTCGTCGTCCAGCAGCACCCGTGGCTTCGACCATTCCGCACCCCCTTGGCTCGTGTAGTATAGATTGGTCCGCCGGCGGCGCCGGTTTCCCAGGTGATCGGGCCCCGGGACCAGCCGGCTACCGCAGAAGGCCAAGTGCAGCCGGCCGGTGCTGTCGAACGCCATCGCCGGCCGGCCGAGCTGCTCGACGCCTTTGTGGACGTCCTTCACGGACGCCTTGGGGCGTGCGGCCAGGGCGATGGTGAGCGGGGAGATCGCCTTCATCCGCGCGGAGATCTCATCCACGCTCAGGTGGTGCGTCAGCGCCAGCAGGGCCTCGGTGTCGCCGTCCTGCACGAGGCGCTTCAGGAGCCGCTCGGCGCCGGCCGCAGGCGCCTCTCCGGCCGAGAAGGACGCCCCGATCAGCAACGCCAGCACGCCGGCCAGCGGCGCCGTCCTGAGCACGCCCGCCATCTTCCCTCTCCGTCAAACCCCGACGGCCGCAGCCGCGGCACCCATCATTCTGCATCCGACGGACCACCAGCACTCGTGGTCGCCCCGGCTATGGACGTTTCCGGGTGACGGTGAAGCGGTCGCCGGTCCTGCCGGCCGCGCGGAAGCCGAGGGTGCCAGCATTCCCCAGATGGGCTCGCGCCTGCGACCACCGTGGGTCTTTTCTATCATGCTATCACGATGCGGGAGATCAGCAAGCACTTTCCCTGGCCCCGGCAAGGAGCATCGGGCCGTTGCCGGGCCATTATGTTGCTCGAAACGGCCTGCATGCGGGCCTCCGTTGCCGCTCCGGACGGACCGTCCCTGTTGCCTCCGCGTCCTCCCCCTGTCTCGTCACGTGCCGCCGTCATCTCAGCACCGGCTCCCGCGGCCGCCGGTAGCGATCATGCCAGTAGCGGCCAGGCATGGCCGTCCGGGGTCGCATCGTCCGCGGAGACCCGGACGATGCAGGTACAACTTCGCAAGCTCTCCTCCATCAAGCCGTACAAGGGCAAGCCGACGTGCGGACGGGAGAGCTGCAACATCCGGTCCTGGCCGGCCGGCACTACAGGCGCCCCTCCGTCTGCCACGCCGGCGAGTTCTTCCTTCGGCGGCGCCGCGGGGGCGTCTTTCAGTCGATCCACTTCGCCCCGAGGATCGCGGCGGCGTGGCGGAGCATCTGCTCCTGCCAGTGGTCGTAGAAGCCCTCGTAGCCCCAGCTCCAGGCGGTGCCGAGGTATGGCTGGAGGGTCCAGGTGTAGCGGTGGTCGCCGTTGAAGACCTTGAAGACCCCAGCGAGGTACTCCTTGGCCGACTTGACGGCGGCGGCCTTTTTCGGGTCTTTGGCGGCCTGCTCGATGGCGGCCTTCAGCAGGAAGTAGGCCTTCAGGTCGTTCATGCCGTCGGCCCAGTTGATCATGGCCGGGGCGCGGAGGAGCTTCTTGGTGGTCTTGTCGTAGGCGACCTGCCCGGCGGTGTGCCCGCCAGTGAGGTGCCAGGCGTGGAAGAACTTCGCGCCGGTGGAGATCATCATCATGCCGGCCTGGAAGCGGTTGGCCTCATCCTTGTCGGTGGCGCCGCAGTAGCCGAAGTGCTTTCCCTGCTTGTGGATCCAGCGGTAGACCTCCGGTCCGGCCCAGGTGGCCGGATCGTCGAAGGCCGGCACCGCGTACCACTTCAGGCACACCGGAAGCGGCGAGAACTGCACGTCCAGGGTGGTCAGGGCGTCGGGGGCGACCTCGTTGACCCACCCCATGAACGCCCCCGGCTTGCCGTTGCGCCCCCCGCCGAGGTTCGGCTCGTCGAAGGTCATGTAGATCAGCTCCGGCCACTCGGGGTGTTTCTTCCGGGCCGCCTCAATCCGCTTGATCTGCGCTTTCCAGGCCTTCTCGGCGGTCTTCATGCGCTCGTTCCACGCGCCGGCCTGGTTGAAGTTGGCCGGGCGGGTGCGCTTCAGCAGCGTCCCGCCGTTCCACTTCGGGCCCGTGTCGAAGTCGCTGAAGACGCACACCGCCTGGAAGCCGTAGCGCTTCATCCACATCATCCGCTTGTGCAGCTTCGCCACGTCCACCTGCCAGGCGCCCTTGGCGTCCTTCTCGAAGTCGAGGAAGTTGCCGAAGCGGGTGATGCAGTTGAAGCCGCTGCGGCTGTAGACGGTCAGCCCCTCGTCGTCGAAGCGCGGGTTCCCCCCCTGGTAGATCAGCCCCACGAACACGTCCTTCGGGGCGGTCTGGACCATGTCCTGGACGCGAAGGGACATCGGTGCCGAGCAAAGCTCCTTGCCGTCCAGGAGCAGCTCGACCTTGCCGGTGTATTTGCCGGCCCGGGCGTCGGCGGGCACGTGGAAGGTCAGGAAGAAGTACCGCACGCCCTCGGTTCCGGCCGGCGTGACCGCCCGGACGCCGTCGGCCGTGCTCAGCACGTCCATGTACCGCCGCTTGTCCGGGCCGAGGTACCCGGGGCAGTACTCGATGAGCTCGACGGGCATCTTCGCCCCCGCCGGCCCGGCCAGCGCCATCCCCGCCGGCCGGCACACGACGTCCTTGACCTCGCGCGTGTGATACACGCCCACGCAATAGCTCACGCGCTGGCCCTTCACGGCGAACGTGTCCAGCTCGGTGAGCTTCTCGTGGGCGTAGGGCATGGCGGCCCATTCGGGGCGCTTCCGCCTCTTCTCGTCGATCTGCCCCAGGGGCATCAGCGGCGGACGGGTGAAAACGAACACGCCGTCCTTGACCAGCGGCTTGACCGCCAGGTCGAAGCGGACTTCTGTCTCGGGCTGCTCGATCAGGACGGCGTCGTCCAGCCACCACGTGCCGCGCGTCTTGCCCGGCTGCATGTAGAAGTGCCGGCGCTGCTGGAGGGCGAACTCGATCGCGGCGTCGGCGGTCGCGGCCCGGGCGACGTAGCGGTCCATGCCCCAGCCGGTCCGGGCGCCTTCAAAGGTGGCCTTGAGCCAGTCTCGCGTGCTGCACTGGGCCATGACGGACCCGCCAAAGGCCCCGATACTCTTCTTGGTCTTGGGGTCGGTGCCGGTGAGCTTGAAGTGGGCGGCGTTGCCGGCCTGGTAGCCGAACCGGCACACGCCGGCGGTCTTGCTCCACGCGCCGAAGTAGTACCACGAGCCCTTGTGCAGCTTGACGGGCTTGGCGTACTTCGTCGAGATCGTCTGGTTGTCGGCGGTGAGCATCAGGGAGGATTTCCCCGAGTGCCTGACCTTGGTGTCGAGGGTTCCCGGCGCACTGAAGTGCGCCGGCCGGCCGGCTGCGCCGGTCTCGAAGCCGCCGCCGGAGATCAGGTTGTGCGGGCTGTTGACCACGTCGATCTCGACCTGCTTGCCGGACTTCGCGGACGTGTTCGTCACCCGGTACGACAGCGTCTCGCCGGGGGCGATCTTCGGGATGACGAAGACGATCTCGTCGTTGCCGGGCTGGTCGTGGGGGGGGACCTTCTCGATCGCGTGGGGCACCTCCTTGCCCGACGGGTCGTACACGTGGAAGCCCGCGCGCTGGATCGTGCCCGGGCGCAGGTTCCGGCCCAGCACGGTGTACACCCGCAGGATCACCGGCCAGTTCGTCTTGGCCTCGCCGGAGACGTTCTTGAGGTCCACGCGGACGTCGTAGTCGGCCCGGGCGGCGCCGCCGGCGCAGCCGCCCACCAGGAGCAACAGCATCGTCCATCGCATCGCCGCGGAAGTCATAGATTCTCCTTTCGCTCCCGTCATCGCCTCGGCGTTTCGCTCGCCCGCCCGATCCGGCGGGTCCCGCCCGGCGGCGGTCTCTTACCTAACCCCAAACAACCCGGATGTCACCGGGTTGCTGGAAAAATCACCGCCCGGCCGACAGGCGGCGCCGGGGGGCGTTTTTGGCGTTGTTCGCCCCCGTCCGGGGCTTTCCGGTAGAATGCCGCACGTGGCGGCAGAGGCGACAGCCAAGAGAGCGCGCCGCCGCCGCTGGCTGATCCCGGCGGTGAAGCTGGCTCTGCTGGCGGCGGTGGTCTGGTACGTCGGCGCGGCCCTGTTCAACGCGGTCCGACAGACCGACTGGTCGGGCCTGTTCTTCCGCCCGCAGTGGATGCTGCTGGGGGTCGGGCTGCTGATGTGCGGGGTCTTCGCCGGCACGACGGTCTTCCGCACGTTCTACCGCCAACTGGGCACGAAGCTCACCCTCAGCGAGGGCGTCTCCCTGTTCACCGTGCCCATGCTGGGCGCCTACCTGCCGGGAAGGGCCTTTTACGTCGCCGGACACGTGGCCATTGCACGGACCATGGGCGTGCCCCTCTCGATAAGCGGGGCGGGGGTGTTTCTGCTGGCGGGGCTGGGCGTGCTGGCGGGCATCCTCGTGGGGCTGCTGCTACTGCTGCTCCGCCCGATTCCCGGGATCGACGCGGGCTATTTCCGTCTGTCTCTGGGCGCGGCCCTGGCGCTGACGCTGCCGGTGCTTCACCCCAGGCTCTACTTCGGCATCGTCAACCTGGTGCGCCGGGCCGCCAAGAAGCGCCCGCTGAGGGTGGATCTTCGCTTGCCCACCATGGCCTCTCTGCTGGGGGGCATGTGCCTGTACGCGGTCTTCTTCATTGCCGGGTTCGTGGCCATGGGGCGGAGCATCATGGCCTTTCCCCTGGCGGCGGTGCCGACGATGATCGGCGCGATCTCCCTGGCCACGATGATCGGGCTGCTGGCGCTGTTCGCCCCCGGCGGGCTGGGCGTCCGCGAGGGGCTGCTGCTGCTGTTCCTCTCACCGGTCGTCGGCGAGGCCACCGCCGGGCTCCTGGCCGTCTCGCTGCGGCTGCTTCAGATTCTGGTGGACGTGGCCCTGGCGGGGATCGGATACGCGATCTTCCGCCGGCTTCAGAAGGGCAAGGCCGTGCGCCACTGACTGGTGTACATCCAATCTCCCCGCCCCGGTCCGTTTAGCGGCGGGCCGCAGGCCCGCCTTCCGCGACAGGATTCAATCGCCGAGTCGCCCCAGCAGGCTCACCAGGTACAGCGGATACGCCTTGAGGTTCCAGCGCCGGTACCGAATGGCCTTACCCAGGAACTCGCGGGCGCCGCTTTGGCGCTGCCTCAGGAGCATCTTCCCGGCGGCGTAGTGCACCCGCGACAGCCGGCGGAAGGCCTCCTTCCGGGTGATGAACTCGTCCCCGCCGCGCTCGAAGTAGAACCGCTCCAGCATGGCCGCTTTGACCCGGCGCCCGAGGGCGCGGTTCGAGAGGGTCAGCGACTGCTCGTGCCACCGCCGCAGGGCCAGCGGCTCGTCGATCAGCCCGATCTCGAACTTCGTGGACACCCGCAGCCAGAACTCGTGCCCCACGCACACCGGGAGCGACTCGTCGAACCCGCCGCACTGGTGGATGACGCGCCTGTGGAAGACCGCCGCCGGGTCGTGAATGAAGATGCTCTGGAACAGCGCCCGCGTCAGCCGGCCGGCATGGCAGGGCTTGGAGTGCCCCGCCATGGGCGTTCCGTCCATACGGATCGGCTTCATGGGGGTGTACACGATGCTCAGGTGCGGATTGGCGCGGAGGTAGTCCATGCAGCGCTGGAGCTTCTCCGGCAGCCAGAGGTCGTCCGCGTCCAGCAGGGCGATCCACTCGCCGCGCATCGCCTCGATGCCGCGGTTCCTCGCCGCCGCCAGCCCGCCGTGGGCAGCCCGGACGGGCCGGATCTTCTCCCACCCCGAGCCCAGCTCCTCGATCACCGCCGGCGTGTCGTCGGTGGAGCCGTCGTCCACGACGATCAGCTCGAAATCCTCATACGTCTGCCGCCGGACCGATTCAACCGCCTGGCGCAGCAGTTGCCCGCAGTTGTATGCGGGAAGAATCACACTGACGCTCGGCTCGTGCATGTCGGCCGCCTCGGACCGGCCTCAACGCTCACTGCGGCGGTACACCTGCCAGCCAGGCTTCTCGTAAATCCGATCCAACTGCGGCCAGCCCTTCAAGCCGCGCTGAAGCGCCCGCCGGTATTCCTTTTCCCCGTCCTTGGTGTTCACTGCGACCAGGGAGAACCCCGGCTGGGAGCGGACGAACTCCAGGACGCGCTGGGCGTCCGAGGCCGTCTCAGAGGGATCATCGGGCATCGCCAGCGTGCGCAGGCCGGTAACGTAGTGCAGGACGCTGTGGTCGCCGCCGGGGGCGGCAATGGGCTCATCTACGGGCTGCAACTGACGCAGATGGTCGGCGACCCCCAACAGCCGGGCATGTTGGCCGTCGCGAATGACCTCGTAGTACCTCGGCGTGTAGCTGAGGTAGCAGTAGTACACCGCGTTTCGCAGCAGCCGGGGGGCGTTGACGCCCAGCACGAAGACGGCAAGCACCGTGGCCGCCTTGAGATATAGCGAGGCGCTTGGCCGTCTCCGCCGCCACCGGCACACGCCGCGGACGGTCCAGCAGACCCCCTCGAACATCAGGTATGCCATCAGCACGTGCAGCGGCAGCAGCAGCCGGGGCCGGATCGCCCAGGCGCCGACGGCGGAAAGCGACAGCCCCAGGACGGACAACGCAACCGTCACCGCCGGCAGCCGCTGCCCGCGCCGCCACAGGACCACCCCGCCGATGACCATCCACGCCGCCGCCGGCACGCCGAAGACGTGCCACAGCCCCTTCTGGCTGGTCAGCATCTCCGCGACGGCGGCGGGGATCGCCAGGAGGCCCTCCGGCAGGCTCAGGACCACCCGCCAGAGGGGGTAGGCGAGCTGCTCCCGGGTGGCGTCCAGGTACACGTTGACCCCTTCGGAGGCGGCCCGGGCCAGGAGATACAGACCGCCCATGGTTGCCAGCATCGCCAGCAGGAGCGTCCCGGCCACGAGAAGCCGCCTCCGCCCCGAGGCGCCCTCGCTCGTGTCCACCGCCAGCCCGACCGCCAGCGGGCCCAGCAGCAGCACGCCGGGGGCGCGAACGAGCAGGGCCGCGACGATCAGGACCACCGCCACGCACAGCCACCAGATGCTGCCGCGGACCGCCCGCCCGCCGGCGCGAAGCACCGCCCAGAACAGCAGCAGGAAGGGAGCGCCCGTGAGAATGGTGTGGGATTTCAGGTAGTAGGTATAGGAGAACCCGGCGCACAGAACGACGGCCAGCGCCATGCGGGGGCTGCTCATCCGGCGGAGGACCGCATAGGCGATGCCCAGGGCGCCCAGCCCGCAGGCCGCCGCGAAGAGATGCGGCGCCCAGTAGCCGGCCCCGAACACCCGCCGGAGGCCCGCCAGAATCAGTGGAAAGCCCGGGGGGACGGCGTTGGAGACCCGCCCGTTGAAGACGTATCCCTGCCCGGCCGCCAGCGACCTGCCCAGCCCCAGGTACAGGGCGCTGTCGGGCGAGGGCCACCACTTGTTCGTCACCGTGCCGAGGTAGAGGGCGGCGAGGCACCCGCCGGCCAGGGCAAGGTGCCATCGGCGCGGAGGAAACGGCGCCAACCATCGCCGCGCCGCACCGGCGTGCTCAGACTGACCCGGAACGGCCGTCATGGTGCGGATTCCTTCTGGCCTTGCGGCGAGCGGGCCCAAGGCGGCGCGTATCCTATGCACTGCCCCTGCGCGTTACAAGCCCTATCCGCAGGGGCGCGGCGGGCCCAAGCGGCGACACGCCCGGCTATTGCGTGGGCCCCCGAAGGCCCGTATCATGTCGGCCGCTCCGCCGGCGCCGGATCGGCCCTGCGACGACGCCGGGCGCGGGCACCCGTGGAGATTCGGGCATGATCGAAGGAAAGAGCGTCTTCATCACGGGCGGGGCCGGCTTCATCGGCTCGACCCTGGCGGGCAGGCTCGTCGAAAAGAACGAGGTCACGATCTTTGATAACCTGGCCAGGAACTCCCTGAAAGCCAGGCCCTTCAAGGACCACCCCGGCCTGAAGCTCGTCGAGGGCGACGTCCTCGATTTCGATTGCGTCAGTCAGGCCATGCAAGGCGCCGACGTGATCGTGCACTGTGCGGCCGTTGCCGGCATCGACACCGTGATCAAGAGCCCCGTATCCACGATGCGCGTCAACACGATCGGCACGGCCAACGTGCTGGAGGCCGCCTCCCGCCTGCCCCGATGCGAGCGGGTGGTCTGCTTCTCCACGTCCGAGGTCTTCGGCAGCCACGCCTTCAGCTCCGACGAGAAGGACAACTCCGTCATCGGCAGCGTGGGGGAGGCGCGGTGGACGTACGCGGTCAGCAAGCTGGCGGGGGAGCATTTGGCCGTGGCCTACTACCACGAGAAATGGCTGCCGGTGACGGTGGTGCGGCCCTTCAACGTCTACGGCCCGGGACAGGTCGGGGAAGGCGCGCTGAGAACGTTCGTCATCCGCGCCCTCAAGGGCGAGCCCATCGAGATCCACGGCGATGGGACCCAGATCCGGGCATGGTGCTACATCGATGACATGGTCGACGGGATCCTGCTGGCCATGGTCCACCCCAAGGCCGTGGGCGAGTCGTTCAACATCGGCAACCAGAAGGCGGTGGTGACGATCTACGGCCTGGCGAACACCGTGGTGCGCGTGCTGGACTCCAAGTCGCTCATCGTCTTCGTGCAGAAAGACTACGCGGACGTGGAGCTTCGGGTCCCCGCGGTGGCCAAGGCCAAGAAGCTGCTGGGCTTTGAGGCGAAGGTGGACATGGAGGAGGGCATCCGGCGCACGGCGGAATACTACCGGAGCATCGCCCAGTGATCCGACTGACCGTCCCATCCATCGGGCCCGACGATCTCCAGGCCGTGCGCGACGCCCTGGCGTCGGGCTTCCTGGTGCAGGGAAGACGCGTCGCCGCCTTCGAGCAGGCCGTCGCCGACTCCCTCGGCGTGAAGTTCGCCGTGGCCACCAGCAGTGGCACGGCGGCGCTGCACCTGGGGCTGCTGGCGGCCGGCGTGGGCGCCGGCGACGTCGTGATCGTCACCGCGTACTCCTGGATCGCCACCGCCAACGTGATCGAGCTGTGCGGCGCCCGCCCCGTCTTCGTGGACATCCGGGCGGACACCTTCAACATGGACCCGGCCCGGCTGGAAGCGGCCCTGAAGGGGCTCGCCGCCGGCGGCGGAGCCGGCGGGCGGGTCAAGGCGGTCCTGCCGGTGCACACCTTCGGGCAGATGGCGGACATGCCCGCCATCGGGGCCCTGGCAGGCCGCCACGGCGCGTGCGTCATCGAGGACGCCGCCTGCGCGCTGGGGGCCACGTGGGCGGGCCGGCAGGCGGGGACCTTCGGCCGAATGGGATGCCTGAGCTTTCACCCGCGCAAGGCGATCACCACCGGCGAGGGGGGCATGGTGGTCACCAACGACCCGGAGCTGGACCGGCGCCTGCGGGCGCTCCGCAACCACGGGCAGGACCCCGGCGCCGCCTCCCCCGACTTCATCCTGCCCGGGTTCAACTATCGCATGACCGAGTTCCAGGCCGCTCTGGGCACCACGCAGATGACCAAGCTGGACCGGATCATCTCCGCCCGGCGGCGGCTTGCGGAGAAATACGACGAGCTGCTGGCCGGGTCGAGCCTGACGCCGCCCGCCGCCGCTCCGGCGGCCGGCCACGTGTATCAGTCCTACGTCGCCCTGCTGCCGGAGCAGGCGGCCTGCGCCCGGGCGAAGCTGATTGCCGCGCTGAAGGAACAGGCGGTGGAGACGACCGTGGGCACCATCCACATGCCGATGACGACGTACTACCGTCAGACGTACGGGCACCGCGAGGGCGACTTCCCCGTGACGGACGACGTTGCCTCCCGGTCGCTGACGCTGCCGCTGTATGAGAAGCTGCTGCCGGCCGACCAGGAGTACGTGGTGAAGAAGATCGAGGAGCTCCTTTCCTCGCTTGCGGTCTGACGCCGCGGGAGCGGGAGCGGCGGGCGTTCCTGGCGCGGATCCCTCCCGACAGGAAGAAGGGCCGAAGACGTGACGTGGTCGGAGAAAGACAAGCTGCGCCTGCGCGAGCAGTACGAGGCCGAATTCGCCAAGTACGGATATGACTTCCGCTCGCTGTTCACGCCGAAGGGGCGCCAGCCGATCCGCCACGCCGTGCTGGCCGGCATCGGCGTGGGCGACGGCGCCTCCGTGCTGGACGTGGGGTGCGGGCTCGGGCACATGTACGAGTACCTGGCGGGAAACTACCGCGACATCCGCTACACCGGCGTGGACATCGTCCCCGCCTTCGTCCAGGCCGCCGCCCAGCACCACCCCGGCGCCGAGTTCAAGGTGATGGACCTCCTCAAGGACCCGATGGAGGAAACCTACGACTTCGTCTTCGAGTCCGGCACCTTCAATCTCCGCCTGGCCTGCGGGGACAACCAGGCCTTCGTGGAAAGGATGCTGAGGCGGATGTTCGAGCTGGCCGACGTGGGCGTGGCCGCCGACTTCCTGAGCACCTACGTGGACTTCCAGCACGACGCCGCCCTCCACTACGAC
>CAZNSB010000001.1:34554-41452 GCA_964575155.1 uncultured Planctomycetaceae bacterium
AGCGCAGCTCGGCGCCGGTTTCCGTCGCGAGCAACGCCCCGGCGGCGATGTCCCGGTTAGCCAAGACGCTCAGCAGGCGCGTCGCCCTGCGCCACGACTACATGCCGTTCGAGTTCGCCATCTACATCTACAAGGACGACCGCGTCAACGACCGGAGCGTCTTCCTCGCCCATCAGGTGAAGCCATGATCGAGGTGGAGCGGTTGCGGCCGGCGGACGCGGCGGCCTACGAGCGCATCGTACGGGAATCGCCCGCGGGGATGCTTTTCCACGGTCTGAAGTGGCGGGACCTGCTGGCGGACTTCACCGGCGCCGAGCCGGTGTACCTGGCTGCCCGCGACGGCGGGAAGATCGCCGGCGTCCTGCCGGCCTTCCTGAAGCGAAATGACCGATGCGGCAACGTGCTGAACTCTCTGCCTTTTTTCGGCAGCCACGGCGGGGTGCTCCTCGCCCGCGACGCCCCCGATCCCGCCACCGGCCGGGCCTCGCTGCTGGAGGCCTTCAAGGCCCTGGCCGACGAGCGCGACTGCGTCACCTCCACGCTGATCTCATCGCCCTTGTCCGAGGAGGTGGGCTTTTACCAGAGACTGCTCGTCCCGGACTACACGGACATGCGGATCGGCCAGATCCTCCGGCTGCCGGACTTGAGGCAGAACGTCGCGGAGGAGCTGCTGCGCCGGATCGGGCAGCGCCGCCGCTGGGATGTCAAGAAGGCAATCAAGAACGATCTCCAGGTCACCAGCTCCCCGGAAGACGGCGTCGAGCCCCTGTGGCGGATGCACCAGGCGCTGGCGGAAAAGGGCGTGGCCGTCAAGCCGCTGTCGTTCTTCGAGCTGGTGGAAAGCCTCTTCACCTGGGGCGACGACTACCGCGTCTACTACGCCAGGCTGGACGGGGAGATCGTGGCCGGGCTGCTCGTCTTCTACTCCGGGCGGACGGTGGAATACTTCACGCCCGCCTTCGAGGATCAGCACGTCTCGCTCCAGGGCCCGGCGCTGCTGATCTACCGGGCGATGGTCGACGCCGTGGAGGCCGGATACCGACTGTGGAACTTCGGCGGGACGGCGACGACGGCACAGGGCGTCTACCGATACAAGCGCCTGTGGGGGGCGGAGGATTTCAACTATTACTATTACGTGAATTCGTACCGTGACATTGGACACATCAGAGAAATGCCCCGGGATCAGATTCTGAAGGAATACCCCTTCTTCTACGTCCTGCCGTTCTCAAGGCTCCTCGGCGAGCAGGCGGGGCGGGACGGCCGCGAGGGGCGGGGGGAATGGGGACATGAATAGCGCCTCTCCGAGCGTATGCATGTTCACCAACCTGTATCCGCCCGTTTGCAGCGGATCAGCCTTGCAGGTGCGCTCGCTGTCGCGGGAGCTGACTCGCCGCGGCTGCCAGACGATCGTCATCACCGCCAGGATTGACCACGACAGTGCCGCCTACGAGCAGGTCGACGGCGTGCATGTGTACCGGCTGCCGGCCATCCACCTGCCGGAGATGGCCATTTCCCTCAACTTCCCGTGGTTGAACTACACCTTCACGCCGTGCAACCTGTGGCGCATGGAGCGGATCATCCGGCGGCACGATCCCGACGTGCTGCATCTGCACAACCACATGTTCGACATGGCCCTCAGCGCCATCCTGATGCGCCGCCGGACCGGCAAGCCCCTCGTCCTGACCATTCACACGATCATCAGGCACGCCCGGTGGTTCTACAACGCCCTGCTGTATCCGGCGGACCGGCTGGTGCTCAGGCACCTGGTCGTCGGGCAGGCCGACAACGTCATCTGCCCCGACCTGAACGCCGAGGCCTACGTGCGGGAGGCGTTTGGCGACGTGCCCAGGTCGGTGATCCCCTACGGCATCGACATCTTCCCGCCATCGCCGCAGGGCGCCCGGGAGATCCGCGACCGCTTCGGCCTCGCCGGCAAGCGCGTCATCCTCTCCCTCGGCCACGTCCATCACATCCGCAACCGGAAAGAGCTGGTTGAGGCCATGCCCGAAGTGCTCCGGGCCTTTCCCAACGCCGTCCTGCTGATCGTCGGGGCGGTCTCGACGGACTTCCCGGCGGCCCTGGCGAGGAAACTGGGTGTGCAGGATTCGGTCATCTTCACCGGGGCGGTGTCCCACGCGACCGTCCCGGCCCTGTTCACCGTCGCCGACCTGGAGGCCCATTGGCTGAACCAGGAGGTCCCGGAAAAGACCTCCCTGGGCATTGCCTCCTGGGAGGCCATGGGGGCCGGGAAGGTCATCCTGACGACCGCCAAGGCCAGCACCCGCGGCGAAGGGGCGCTGGAACACGGCCGGAACGGCATCCTGGTCGAGCCGAACAGACCGGACCAGCTTGCCCGGTTCATCATCGAGCTGCTGGGCGATGACGAAAGAAGAAAGGCCATCGGCGCCGCCGCCAGGAAGACGATCCGCGACCACTTTTCCTGGGACGTGATCTGCCGCAGGATGCTCACCCTGTATGCGGACACCCGGCGGACGCCCCCGCCCATTTCCGCTTGACCGCCTCAGTCGTTTTCAGTATCCAAGCTGTACGCAGGGCCTCGGGGCGCCCTGCTCGAGAAGCCGAGGACTGTCGCGATGTCGGTCGCTGTCACCATAGACGTGGATTGGGCCCCGGACTTCATGATCGACCACCTGGCCGGCCACCTCATAGAACGCCAGGTCAAGGCCACCTGGTTCATCACGCATCCCAGTGCCGCCATCGACCGCCTGGGCAGCCACGGCGAGCTGTTCGAGCTGGGGATTCACCCCAACTTTCAGAAGGGCTCGACCCAGGGCGATTCGCCGGCGGCGATCCTGCGATACTGCATGGGCCTCGTGCCGAACGCGCGAAGCATGCGGACCCACGGGCTGGCACAGTCCGCCGAACTCCTGGACATGATCGCGGCGAACAGCCCCATCGAGGTGGACTTGTCCATCTACATGCCGCGGGCGCCTCACCTGACGCCGGTGGCCTACTCGTGCGTGCGCAAAGGATTCGTGCGTATCCCCTACGTGTGGGAAGACGAAGCGGAAATGGCCATGGAAAGCCCCTGGTGGCACCTCCAGCCGGTGCTGGAATTGGGCGAAGGCCTGAAGGTCCTCAACTTCCACCCCATGCACGTCTACCTGAACCTGCCCGACCTGGCCACCTACACGAAGCGGAAGAACGAGGGGAAGCTGTACGCCGCCACCTCCCCGCAGACGTTGAGCGGGCTCATCCACCGCGGCCCCGGCCCCCGGAGCATGTTCCTGGAAGCCATCGATCACCTGTCCAAGACCAAGGAAGCCCTTCGGGCCTGCGAAATCAGCCGACGCTGGCAAGAGACACAGCGGGCCCAACGCGACGGCGCGGACCGACCCGGCGTGGACGTGCCTGGCCGCCCGGAGACGGAAGGAGGCGCCCGTTGACGGCCTGCGGCATCGGCATGGTTGGGACGGGCTACATGGCCGGGAAGCACCTGTCGTACCTGGCGAACCACCCCCAGGCGAGATGGCACGCCCTCTGCCACACGCCGCGCTCCGGGCCCATCGCCCGCCAGTGGCAGCAGGAATACGGCTTCGAGGTCATCACCAGCGATTACGGACAGTTGCTGGCCA
Organism: uncultured Planctomycetaceae bacterium; assembly: GCA_964575155.1. GTDB lineage: Bacteria > Planctomycetota > Phycisphaerae > SM23-33 > SM23-33 > CAZNSB01. Next base: position 38,151 of record CAZNSB010000001.1, read on the forward strand.
CGCCGGAAGTCGACATCGTGTGGATCTGCTCGCCGAACCATCTGCACTTCGAGCAGACCCGCCTGGCGCTGGAGGCAGGCAAGCACGTTTTCTGCGAGAAGCCCCTGGCCATGTCGGCGGCCGAGGCGGCGGAGCTGTCCCGGCTGGCGCTGGCCGCCGGCCGGAGGCTCGCGGTGGGCATGAACTGCCGCTTCCGCAGGCCCTTCGCCGCGGTCAAGGAGAAGATGCCAGAGCTGGGGCGGGTGCTGCTGATCCGAGGGACATACCTGTGCGACGTCGCCAAGGCGATCCGTGAAGCCGACAAGCCCTGGTGGCTGGACCCGGCCAATCACCCCCTCCTGCTGACCAGCGGGCTGGTGCACACGCTCGACCTGATGGTCTGGCTGGGCGGGCGGGTCCACAGCGTGGTGGCGCTGGGCAGCTCGATGGAGCTGGGCGGGGTCGTGGGAGAAGACACGCTGGCGATCAGTCTGGTATTCGACAGCGGCGCGTTGGGGGAGCTGACGAGCTCGCTGGTCACGGTGACTCCCGGGAGCATGTCGGTGGACGTCTATGGCCGGGACGCCAGCGTGGTCGCCGGCCACCTGGTCGTCCACAAGGACGAGGAGCTTCTGCGGACGCCCCTGGACACCGCCCAGCCGGTGATCGACCTTCAGCTTCAACTGGAGAACATCATACGGGCGATTGAAGGGAAAGCCGCTCTTCTCAACGATGCGGACGGGGGGAGCTGGAACCTGTCCATCGCCGAGAGCATTCAGGAGTCGCTGGCCTCCGGGAGGGCCGCTCGAGTGGCCTACGAAAGGTAAGCGAGACCATGGCAACGCGCATCCATGATGAAAAAGACATGGCCATGCTGCGGCGCTGGCTGGCGGAGAACCAGGACAGCCAGTCAGAGAAGATAGTGGGTGAATTCGAGGCCGCTTTCGCCGAGGCGCTCGGCGCCGAATACGTGGTCGCCGCCGCATCGGCGATGCACGGGCTGCAGGCGGCGCTGCAGGCCTGCTACGTGGAGCCGGGCGACGAGGTGATCGTCGACCCGATCGTGGTGTTCGGCGGGCTGGCCGCCATGTACGCCAACGCCGTGCCGGTCTTCGCGGACATCGACCCGCGCACCTTCAACATGAGCCCGGAGTCGGTCCGCAACTGCATCACGCCGCGGACGCGGGCGATCATCTGCACGCACTTCGCCGGCGCCCCCTGCGACATGGACGAGATCGTCGCCGTCGCCCGGGAGCACAACCTGACCGTGATCGAAGACTGCGCCCACGCGCTGTATGCCCGGCACAAGGGCCGCCTGACGGGGCTGCTGGGGGACATCGGCGTCTTCTCATTCAACAACCGCAAGCAATTGAGCACGGGCCAAGGCGGCGCCATGACCTTCACCGACCCCAAACTGTACCAGGAGGTCCGGCACCTCAGCTTCGGCCGCGTGCCCAACCGCCTGGCCTGGAACATGGCCATGCCCGGCCTCGTGGCCGCCGTCGCCATATCCCAACTGCCCAAGTCGCGCGAGTACGTGGAGCAGGACCTCCATACCGCCGAGCTGATGAACGAGGCCGTCGCGGACTGCGAGTGGATCGTTCCGCAGTACGTCCTGCCGGGGACCTCCAGCACGTACCATCTGTGGACGGCGCTGTACCGAGGGGACGAGCACGGGGTGGCCATGGACGAGTTCCACGCCGTCTGCGTGGAAGAGGGCGCGGACTACTTCCTGTTCGGGTTCATGCCGAAGAACTGGCAGGGACGCAGCGCCCGCCCGGCGTACGCGTACCCGGTATTCATCGAGCCGCTGGCCTACGGCAAGGGCTGCCCCACCCGCTGCCCCCACTACAAAGGACATCTCGATTACGCCAAACCCCTGTGCCCGCACGCCGAACGCATCAGCCCGAAGATGATCAACACCACCCTCAGTCCCATCCGGAAGGAGCGCGGCGAGAGGCTGGCCGAAGGCCTGCACCGGGCAGCCCAGCGGTTCGCCTGACCAAGGAACCACGAGATGCGAACAAGGTGTCCCGCGTGCAATTCCCCCAAGACCCGACATGCTCTGAGGATCGGCGAATACGTCTATAAGAGATGCTCCGCGTGCGGGGCACTGTTCGTCGCCAATCGGCTCGCCGCCAAGGAGATTCACGACCGCTATTCAGAAGTCTATTTTGAGTCCAACGCCTTCGCCGACCAGGAAGGCGGCGGCTACCCATCGTACCTGGAGGCGACGGAGAATCTGGAAAGGTCCTTCAGGCAAAAACTGGAACTGGTGCGCAAATGGAAGCCCGCCGGGCGACTACTCGACGCGGGGGCGGCGTACGGCACCTTCCTCCACGTCGCCAGCTCCCACTATGATTGTGTCGGGCTCGACGTGAGCGCCCATGCCGCATCGGTGGCCCGCCGCGAGTTCGCAGTGCGGGTCGAGGTAGGCAGTATCATGCAGGCGCCGTTCGACGCCTCGAGCTTCGACGCCATCGTCATGTGGGACACGATCGAACATCTGGTTGAGCCCGCCGCCGCGCTGGCGGAGATCTATCGCATGCTGAAGCCCAGCGGCGTTGTCTTCATCAGCACCGACGACGTCAGCAACTGGTTGTGCAAGCTCCTGGGGGCGTACTGGTGGTCGATTTCTCCCCCGCTGCACCTGTGCCATTTCTCCAGGCGCGGCATGGCCGCGGCCCTCAGGCGGGCGGGGGAATTCGAGCTGATCGACCTGGTGAAGGACAAGCGCAGCTACAGTGTATCGGAGATCATAGAGCACCTGGCGCTGGGGTACCACAGCGGACCGTTGGCCGCCCTGGCCCCGGCCCTGCGGCGCATCGGCATCGGCCGCGTCGTCCTCAACGTCGCCCGCCCGGAGCAGTTCGTGGCGATAGGCGTGAAGAAACGGTAGCGCCCCGTGTCTTCCGGCAACAGGCCGGCCAAGGGACTCCCCCGCCGGCCGGCAGGAAGGAAACGCGACGTGAACATCTGCCTGGTGACCAGTCCTCGCTTCAACTGCAAGCCGGTGACGAAGTCCATGGCCCCGGCGGGGCTGGCGCAGCTGGGCGCGGTCGCCCGCGAGGGCGGGCACGAGGTCACGGGCGTCGAGGGGGTGATGATCGGACATCCCCGGCTGATTGCCGAGCGCGTGGCCGCCGGGGCCCCGGAGGTCGTCGGCACGAGCACCACCACCATCGACCGCCTCGCCGGGATCGAGACCATCCGCCAGATCCGCCGGGCGCTGCCCGAGGCGTTCCTCGTCGTCGGCGGGTCCCACTTCGCCAATGCCGCCGAGGACGCCCTCCGGTCCGTCCCCGAGATCGACGCCGTCGTCG
>CAZNSB010000002.1:0-1624 GCA_964575155.1 uncultured Planctomycetaceae bacterium
CCAGAACTGGCAGGTCGCGCAATTCTTCCACTGCCTGGCGTTGAACCTGCACATATCCGGCCTCCTTACTGGGCCAGAAGAATGCCCCAAACCCGGTGAGCCGGCCGCCGAACCGGGCTTCGTCCGGCGTCGCCCGCCATTGGTTAAACCCCCCGGGGTCCGCCCCGGGCCGGTGGCGGGTTTTTTTGCAGGAGCCCGGCCCGCGCCGCCGGGGGGGCCCTCGCGGCGGGGGCGGGCGTCAATCGCCGGCGGCGGCGCGGGTGCGGGCGATCCAACCGTCGAGCTTGGCCTCGAGTTCGTCGGCGATTGCCTTCTCCTGCGGGGCGAGCTCGTTTCGCCAGCCCGGGGGTCCTCCGACGGCGCGGAGGAGGCTGCGATGCTCGCCGGGGTCGGCGCGGAGGTCGTACAGCTCGCGGACGACGGTACCGGGGGCGAGCTGGTCGGGGTCTCGCCCGGCCCGGAGGAGAATGGCCTGGCAGCGCTGCTTCCAGTCGCTGTGGAGGTCGTCGGGGGCCGCGTGCAGCTCGAGGCGGATGAGCTTGTGGGCGGGCGTCTGGATGGCGTAGTGGTCGAACTGGGGCGGCCCGCCGTCGCGCTGGTGCTCGTGGACGGTGTGACTGCACACGAACGGGGCGGGCCGGCCGCCGCGGCCGAGGATCCGCGGCAGCAGGCTCTTGCCTTGACACTGCGCCAGCGGCGCCACGCCGGCGATTGCGCAGATCGTGGGCGCCACGTCCACTGACTCGACCAAACCATCTACCACGCGCCCCTTCGGCAGACGCGCCGGGCAGTGGAACAGGAGCGGCACAGAGAGTATCTCGTTGTAGAGGTTGACCTTCTTCTCGTAGAACTCGTGCTCGGCGAACTCCGTGCCGTGGTCGGAGAAGACCACGATGAGGGTCTTCTCGAAGATGCCCATCTCCCTCATGGCGGAGAAGGCCCGCCCGAGGTGGTGGTCCACGTAGGAAAGCTCCGCCTCGTACTGGTTCTGGTAGGTCAGACCCCACATGCCCGCCCAGGGTGCCGGCGGGGTCCAGGGCTCGTGGGAGTCGTTGACGTGGACGTAGACGAAGCAGGGCCCCTCGGCGTGGTGGGCGCCGAAGCGGTCGACGATGAATCGCTCGGTCCAGTCCATGTGCCGGTTGTACTCGGCCTGCGGGTTGTGCTCGTCGAAGCCGCGGTCGAACCCGAAGCAGGCCCCGCCGCCGTAGTGGTTCCGCTGGCTCACGCCCGCGAAGGTCCGGTAGCCGGCGGACCTCAGGTGCTCGCTCAGCAGCGTCCACCGCTTGCTGACGGGCGGATTGTCCCGCAGCATCAGGCAGCCGTGCGTCAGCGGATAGAGCCCCGTCAGCAAGGTCATGTGCTGCGGCAGCGTCCAGCCGCAGTTGGCGATCGACTCGGCGATGCGCACGCCGTCGTCGGCCAGCCGGTCCAGGTTCGGCGTCACCTCCCGCCGAGCGCCGTAGCAGCCGAGATGGTCGCGCCGGACGGTGTCCAGTGAGATAAGAAGGATGTGCGGATGGGTCATCTGCTCGCTCCTGAACGGACCCGGGGGGCCTGGCGTCGGCCAGACGCCTCCGGATTGGCTGGTAGCCAGTAGCCGGTAGCCAGTAGTCAGTAGCCC
>CAZNSB010000002.1:1634-15297 GCA_964575155.1 uncultured Planctomycetaceae bacterium
GGCAGGGGGGGGTTGTCCCTCAGCAGCAGCGCCCCGTGGGTGAGGGGGTACAGCCCGGTCAGCAGCGTCATGTGCTGGGGCAGCGTCCAGCCGCAATTGGCCACCGCGTCGGCGAGGCGGACCCCGCCGCTCGCCAGCCGGTCCAGGTGCGGCGTGACCTCCCGCCGGTGCCCGTAGCAGCCGAGGTGGTCGCGGCGGACGGTGTCCAATGAGATCAGCAGGATGTGTGGGTGTCTCATTCGCGGCTCCTCCCGTCTTACGCGCGGAAGTCGAGCATTTCGCGCGGGTTGTCGGTCGTGATGATGTGGATTTCTTCGTCGCTGAGTCCGTACTTGCTCACCAGCTTGGGGATCACGACGCGGTGCAGGTACGCGTGGGTGCGGCCTTCGATGCCGTACAGCGTCCACGACAGAAACGTCGGCTCGGCCGGCTTCTGAACCAGCACGGCGAAGTCGACCGACATCAGCACGTTCCGGACGTGTCCCGCGCGGACGAGCCCGGCGAAGCGCTGGTACATGAGCTTGTCGGGGATCATGTAGCCGATGTCCCAGACGGTGTACAGCACGTGCCCGCCGTCCCGGCAGATGGACTCGCTTTCGGCCAGGTCCGCGAAGTCGGCGTGGCCGACGTAGATGTTCTCGGGGGGCACCCCCAGCCCGGTGAGCAGGTCGAACGTCTCCCGGTTCCGTCGGCAACTGTGGGTGGTGATGCGGGCGTTGGTTTGCCGGCAGGCCTCGGCGGCGGCGCGGCAGACCTTGCGGCTCTGCCCGGAGGATACGTCGGGCGCCAGCTTGATGATGCCGGCGCGGACGCCGGTGTCGCCGATGCCCTCGGTCAGCTCGGCGACGAACATTTCGGCCAGCTCCTCGGCCGACTTCTCCTTGGCCCACTGAGGCTGGTGCGCGTCCAGGTACAGGCCCGTGCTCATGACGACGTGGAGGTCTCGACCGGCCAGCAGCTCCCGCCGGAAGGCGATGTCGCGCCCGTGCCCGCAGGGCGAGCAGTCCACCAGCGTCCGGAAAGGCGTGGCCTCCAGCTCGTCCAGCAGCGGGCCGTACCACTGCCGCACGATGGGCTTGCTGCCCGGCTCGAAGTCGTCGGTCTCGAGGGCGTAGTAGTGCATCGGCAGGTGCTCGTGCGGCAGCACCGGCCCCAGGTCGGCGGCGTCCACGGCGCCGTTCAGCGTGTAAATCACGCCCATGGCTGCGCTCCTTTGCCCCCCTCAGGCCTCGCGCCAGCCCTGCCTGGCCCAGACCTCCCGGGCCAGGGCCTTGGCCTCGTGGGACGGGTCGATCCGGCCGAGGACGCTGGCGGGGGGCTGCCCCGGCCGGGCGCGGGCGGGGTCGGGCGAGAACTCGTCGCCCTCGTGCTGTTTGCGGACCTGCTCGTCGCGGAAGTCCGGCACCTCCACCGGCGCCCCGTCGGCCAGGGCGGACTTCCACGCGAGGATGCCCGCGATGGACATGTCGATGCCGCGGTAGACGTCCAGCCAGGGCGGCCGGCCGGTGCGGATGGCCTGGGCGAAGTGGTAGTTGGTGAAGAAGTCCCCGCCGGCGTGCCCGGCCTTTGTGGCGAGGTCGTGATGCTCGGGGAAGTCGGGCAGGTAGATCCGCTCGACGGGCTCGCCGGGGTCCTTGTCGAAGGGCTCGCGGCGGATGCGAAGGAGGTTGGTGTTGCCGGTGCGGAGGTTCTCCATCAGCCCCCTGTTGCCATGGATGCGGGTGTAGTTCTGGTGCCCGCGGAGCCCGCCGTGGAGGCTCTTCATCACGGCCCCGTTGTCCATCCGCAGCAGGAGGGCGGCGGCCGTGTCCGCCCGTCTGGCCGTCCGCGTCACCGTCGGGTCGTCGAAGTCGTAGGCGACGACGAAGGCGCTGACGGTCACCGGGCGGGTGTCGGTGATGTACATCACCGGCCCGACGGAGTGGGTGCAGTAGTAGGTCGCGGGGATCCAGTTCCGCCAGTGGTCCCACCCGACGCTGCGGGCGAGCTTGACCTCCGCGGGGTCGGGGTGGACGTACTCGCCCTCGCCGTACAGGAACTTGCCGATGACCCCCTCGCGATACAGCCGACGCATCTCCTGGTTGTAGGCGAAGAAAGGGTAGTTCTCGGCGAACATGTATATCCTGCCGCTGGCCTCGACCGCCCGGGCCAGGGCGGCGCCCTCGGCGAGCGTGTGGCAAGCGGCGCACTCGCTCATCACGTGGAGGCCCGCCTGAAGGGCCCGGATGGCGAAGGGGGCGTGCTGGTGGAAGTAGTTGGCCAGGATCACCGCGTCCATGTCGTGTTCGAGGAACCTCTCGTAGGCGGTGTAGGTGGGCACGCCGAGGGTCTCGCCGGCCTGGGCGAGCTTCTCGGCCCAGGTGTCGCAGATAGCGGCCAGCTCCATCCCGGCGACCTCGGCGGCGCGGGCGAAGCTCATGCCCCGCCCCACGCCGACCACGCCGACGCGAATCTTCTTCTCAGCCATCATTCTTTCCTTCCCGGGTCGGTCGCTGCGAACCGGCCCACTGGCGGTATCTCTCCAAGAGCACGTCGGGACCCTGGAAGCGGGTGTAGATCAGCCTGCCGTTGAAGCCTACGGGTTCGTCGAGGGGGTAGTCCTCGACGGCCCACTCGAAGTCCCAGGCGGGGTTCTGCACGGGGGAGAAGGCGGCGTGCCCGCCGGCGTTGACGACGAAGAACCTCACCGCCGCCTCGTCGAACATCATCGCCAGCGCCCGCCCGCCCAGCCGGCCGTAGGCCAGCGGCAACGCCTGGGCCTCAGCCCGGAACGCGCTCTGGCGGTGCACGTACCCGACGGGCTCGCCCAGAATGATGTCTGGCCTCTCCCCGAGCGGCGCCCACTCCCAGTCGTCGCCGGTGCCCTTGGGGTAGAAGAGGCGGACGTCGTCGTAGGCGTTGACGTAGCACGGCCAGGAGGCGTGAAAGCGCGCCGGCATGCGGTCGGGCCGGCGGTGAAAGACGAACCGCACGGCGAAGTCGATCGCGTCGGGCCCGGCCGGCTGAAACTCGATCGTGTAGCCGAAGCGGGTCTGCGGCAGCGGATCGAGGGTGAGGACGGCGCCGCCCCCCTTCCGTTCCAGCCGCACGGGCCAGCCGCGGGCGACGCCGTAGGAGGCCCGCTCGTCCACGGGGTCGTTCTCGATGCCGGCCAGCTCCACGCCCTGGAGGTTCAGCCAGGAGCCGAACGGCACGACGAGGTTGCGCTTCTCTTCCTTGTCGTACAGGGCGCGGATTCCGTGATAGCCCAGATGATGGGTGAACGGCGTCACGTGCCCCAGGCCGTACCGGCCGTGGAAACTCTTGCACGCCGCGTCCTCCGCCACCGACAGCCCGGTGTTGTCGATCACCTTCGCCACCAGCCGGGCCGTCTCGATCGTCACGCTGGGGTCCTGCTCTTCGGAGACGTACGTCAGTTGCCTGTATCGCATGGCGGCTCCTTTCGGCGGCCGGCGGGCGCGGCATCAGTGTCCGGCGCGGAGGGCATTGTGCACCTCGGCGGCGGCTTCGTACAGCCGCTTGGTTCGCTGGGGCCATTGGTACGGCGCGATCCGGCCCGCCCCGATGGGCATCATCCGCAGGACCGTCGTCCGCTCGTCCAGCAGGGTCCGGCACTTCCCGGCCAGCGCCTCGGGCAGGGGGCGCTGCTCGTCGAGGAGGGCGCGTTCGATGAAGATTCTGGCCTCGGCCTGCTGGTTCCCCTCGAGGGCGTTTTCGAAGCGGATGGTGGCGACGGGGCCTTTCGGGGCGGGGCCGAAGAGGTCGGAGGTGCTGTTGCCCAGCCCCACCTGCCCGACGGAAGAGGGCAGGTAGCTGCCGAAGAGCGTCCCCCCGCAGCCCCCGCCGGCCTCGGAGGAGACCCGCCCGGGCCCCCGCGGCCTCATGCCGATGCGCCAGTAGTCGCCGCCGACGCGGCCGTTGCCGTTGCGCCCGCCGGCCAGCGTGCTCTCCATCCACGCGCGGAAGCTCCACGGGCGGGCAAAGCCGTGCAGGTTCAGGGCTGAGGCTCCCGCCCGGTTGAAGGTCATGATGATGTGCCTGGGGTTGTAGCGCCACCCGCAGAGGCGCTTGGCGGCCGGGGGCGGCACGCCGCCGCCCCAGACGATGGAGTTGTAGGCCACTTCCACGACGGCGGCCTTGTCGTGGGGATCGTAGCGGAAGCCGTTGACGTTGTAGTGCGACTCGCGGATCCAGGCGGTCGCCGGCAGGATTCGGCGCAACATGGCCACGTGCTGCCAGCTCGGCGAGCCGTCGGCGGGCAGGCCCAGCAGCATCCGCCCCTCCAGCCCGCGCCGGGCGAGGCGCTGCTTGATCGCCAGCAGCAGCGGGCGCAAGAGCTTCTCGCACTCGCCGCTGCCGTAGGCGGGCAGCTTCATGTTGCGGCGGGCCCCGGTCGCCGGGTCCAGAACCGTCACCTGGGCGCCGTAGGCGGGGGCGCCCTTCCGCCCGCGGCACTGGTAGCCCCAGACGTTCAGCGAGATGAACTTCAGCCGGGTGTGATGCTTCATCGCCGTGTCGATGTAGCGGTCGAAGGCGCTGAAGTCGTAGCCGTAGGAGCCGTCGCCCTTGGGGATCCATACCACCATCGACTCGGGGTTGCCCATCTGGCTCTCGGCCAGGAGGGGGACGAACAGGCCGATGTTGCCCGCACGGGCCATGAGCTTCATGGACCTCTCGATCATCCGCCAGTGCTCGGGCGAGAACGGCGTGAGCTTGTAGTAGCGCGCGAGGGTATCCGGCGACTGGTAGATGTTGATCAGGCTGGTGAAGTCGTCGACGTCCGGCAGGGTCCAGTCGGCGACGTCCAGCTCGATCGGCGCCCGGATCGGCGGGTGGGCTTTGACCTGAATGGCGACCGCGCCGGCGTACCGCCCGGGTGGGCAATCCGGCGGCACGCGGACGGTGACCCACACGCCCACGGCCGAGGCGCCGGCGGGCGGGCGGTCCAGCAGCAGGTCCAGCCGCTGCCCGAGCGACCGCTCGATCTTCATCCCCCGACCCAGCACGGCCGTGCGGTAGCCCAGCCCGCCCGGCCAGAGGGGGTTGACCGCGCTGTAGCGAACGCTCACGGCCGCCGGCGGAATGGCGCCGCGGCCGGAAGCGTGCTTCAGCGCCGAGGGCCTCACCGAGAGGCCCTCGAGGGGCTTCTCAGCCGCGACGAGCACCTGCCCGGCGAAGGCCCCGTTGCGGGCGGCGACGATGCGGACGGCGGTGAGCCCCTCGTCGTGGTTGGGGCAGGTCAGGCTGCTGACGGCGCGGTGGACGCCCGCGGTCCACGCCTGCACGCCCGTCCGTCTCCGCGGGCCCGGCGCGACGGCGCCCGCCTCGGCTTCGGCGGCGAGCCGCAGCAGGCTCAGGCCCACCGTCGCCCAGCCCAGCGACCGCGGGGTCCGCCAGTTGATCTTCTTCCTCCTGCACTCGGCGGGGTAGTCGGCCCGATGCAGCTCGATGGCCAGGACGTTCCGGCCTTTGACCAGCAGCGCCGGGTCGATCTCGATGGGCCCGGCCGACCGCTCGCGCAGGGCCCACTGGGGCGAGGATTTGTGGTGGAAGGCGTGCAGGCCCGCCAGGGCGCCCGTCTTGGGGTCGCGGACGAAGAACGCCTCGAGCGGGTAGTCGGCGGCGGGCGCGTCGAAGGCGATCTTCCCCCGCGGCAGGCCTGCCTGCCTCCGGCGGGTAGGCAGGTGGCCCCGGGCGATCTCCCGGCCGTTGAGCCGCGCGACGAACCCGCCGCGATACGTCAGCGTCAGGGAGAGCTTGCGGACCTTGGAGGGGTCCTTCACGAGGAACGTCCCGCGCTGGCAGACGAGCCCCACCTCCTCCACGAACGGGTCCGTGCCGCGGAGGTACGCGCTGGTGGCGGCCGGGCTGGCCCGCGCGATCAGCCGGGAGTCCCCGACGACGAACTCGCGCCCCCGCCGGAGCAGCCAGTCGGCGTCGTCGAAGTCCCGGCGGGCCCATCCCGCCGGCGGCGGGGGCGTCCGGAACCCGGGGTGGTAGAACCGGCTGAGGTACTTCTCCCGGGCCGGGGGGTCGGTCTCGACGCCGGCGGCGGCCGCAGCAGCAGCCGACAGCCGCGGCGGGAAAAAGGTGTAGTGCTTCCGCCAGTAGTCCTCCCCGGTGAGGACGACGCCGTCGCCCCGGGCGGCCGGCTCGGCGGCGAGGGCGCACACCGCGGGCGTCGTCAGCACCAGCAGGAGGAGCGGCCCTCGCATCATGGGGCTCCTTTCACGGCTCCGGCGGCACCTGTCTCTGGCGGTTTTTCGGCCTCGGCGCCGCGCAGCACCGGCCGCATGACGTCGACGAAGCGCCGCGCCCGCCGCGCGGACTCGCCCGGCGACCAGTCGTGCGGGTTCCAGACGTAGTCGGCGGCGGTGGCCAGGTAGGCCAGCGACCCCGGCGCGAACTCGCCCGTCAGCCGGTTGTAGCCCTTCGAGATCCCCGCGTTGAAGTGCACGCCCTCCACCAGCCGGTGGAGCTCCTTCGGCAGGAACCCGCCGCGGAAGGCGTAGGCCCCGCCGGCTTCGGGGACCCGCCGGGCGAAGTGGCTGGCCACGCCGAGGCTGACGCGGTTGACCCACAGGAAGGGCCGGCGGCCGGCGGTGCGGGTCCAGGCCTCGACCTGCTCGGCCTTGAGGGGCTTGGTGATCAGCGTCCGCATTCCCGTCCACAGCGGCCAGACCTTCGCCGGGACCTTCGAGAGGATGCGCCGCATCTCCGGCGAGGCCTTGCCGCGGTAGCTGCTGGCCCCGCCGGCCGGCGGGCAGTACAGCACGTAGGCCTCGGGGTGCTTCTCGGCGATGCCCTTGCAGGCGAGGTTGATGACGTCCTCGATGCCCACGCCCGACTTGCGGTCGGGCCAGTCGTTGTAGTCGATCTCCACGCCGTGGGCGCCCTCCTCCAGGACCGAGAGGAGGAAATCGACGTACGCCTTGCGGTGCTCCGGCTTCCTGAAGTCGTAGGCCCCGCCGCCGGCGTCGGCGCCCTTGGCCGCCCGCCGGCCGCGGAAGGGGCAGAAGTACACCACCGTCTTCAGGATGCCCCCGCGCCGGCAGCGCCGGCAGTGCGCCTCGATGTTCCTCGCGAAGTTCCCCTCGGGCTTCATCGAGCTACCGCCGTGGTACTGAAGCCCCAGCAGGTTCATCTTCATCACCGGCAGCCAGGCCGAGAACGCCCCCACCTTCTCCACCGGGTTGGCCGACGCGCTGGTCTTCGCCAGCCGAAGGCCAACCTCCGGGTAGTCCGCGAGGGTCGCCGCGGGCACGCACACGCTGCCCCGCTCGTCCCTGGCCAGCAACTGGACCAGCGTCACCAGGCCGTAGTACAGCCCCGGCCCGCCGCAGGCGCTGACGGTGACGGCGTCGCCTTCGGCGCCGAGCACGTAGGCCTGTTCGAGCCTGGTCGGGTCGAGCTTCACCTTCGCCCCCGCCCGCCCCAGGAGGCCGGAGAGGGCTTCCGGGGCGACCTTCCGGATCCGCACCGCCGCCGGCCCGCCGGCCGCCGGCATGGCGGAGACCGTCCGCCAAGCTGCCCCCAGCACCTTCAGCCGCCGCTCGACCAGCCGGCAGCCCTCCTTCACGGGCATGGATTCTTCGGCACTGACCCCCTCGGCCGAACACGTCACCGGCTTGCCCCGGGGCGCCAGGACGACCCGCCCGCCGGGGAGCTTCTCGACCCTGGGGGTGGGGATCACGCCGCTGCCGGCCGGCGGCTTGCCCGAATCCACGCCCGCCGCGGTGGCGGCAATCGCCAGGGAGCACACGGCCACGGCCAACCCGAAGGCGTTCATAGACGCTCGCTCCTTGCCTTGCCCATGCTGGGTAAACCCCCCCGGGCCGCGACGGGACCGCGCAGTGGGCCCTCCATTTCGATATTGCCCGTTCGGGCGCGGTGGCGGCCGGCAGCGCCCGCGATGGCAGCCACAGAGTCAACTGCGAAGGACTGCCGTGGTCTTCCCGCCGCTCGCGAGGGCCGGTTTGGGCGACATCATGGCCCGGAAACGGCCCGATACCCCCTCCATCGAGCAGGAGAAGTGCTTGCGGACCTCGGGGTCGAGCGTAGAACCGTCAGAAGGGTCGGGGCGGGTCCTCGATCGAAAGCTGTCGGGGAAATCCCGGATGATGTGGCTTTCACTTTCCCGCCCCGCGCGTATGCTGTGGGGCTTCGCACCCGACCGAAACCGAAGACGCAAGGACTTCCCATGGCGAAAACATGGCAGCGGGGGGTCTCCGGCGGCGCCGCCGGACGCCTCGGGGCGCACGCCGCGGGCTTCGAGCCCGCCGAGAACGGCTACCTCACCTACCAGACCTGCGGCGCGACCTTCATGCTGATCCGCCCCGAGCGGAGGGTCATCGGGGCGTTGCGGTTGCCGGCGCGGCACGAGGTCGAGGAAACCACCCGCTCGTGGTGCCTGCGCGTGGCCCGCTACCGCGCCCCGACCGGGCCGGCCGGCGACGGCGTCCACCTCGACGTGCTCGCCAGCGTCGTCTCCCCCGCCGTCACCTTCGCCAGCGACACCGACCGCGTCTTCCGCTGGCGCTGGCCGGTACGGGCGTCGCCGCAGTGGTGCGCCTTTCCCGCCGGCGGCGGCGTGACCGTGGCCCACTACGCACGCGGGTACCCCCTGCGCGCCCTCGACGTCACCGCCGCGAGGCTCTTCGAGGCCGGACCCTACGACACGCGCCGCGAGCCCCTCCCGGGACCGCTGCGGCGCGACGCGCCCTGGATGCTCACCTTCGACCCGCGCGGGCGCAACGTGCCCGTGCTGTGGGTGTTCGCCCGCCGCCGGCCCCGGCAAATCGACGTGACGTCCTACGAGCACATGGACTTCCACTTCGCCGGGCCCTTCGGGCGGATCGCGGCCATGCCGCTGTACGGCTCGGCCGAGATCGACCGGGAGGAGCTGGCCGACATTCGCCGCGGCCGGGGGCTCCGGGCGCTGCGCGCGCGGTGCGACTTCTGGGCCGACGCCATCCGAAAGCTGCCCGACGACATCGAGGACCGCTTCCGCATCCTCGCCGACGACCAGGCCGTCGAGGTCCGCGACATCGGCAGCCGGATCGACGGGCGCCGACCCGCCGTCTGCCCCGTGCCCCCCTTCCTGACCGCCGGCGCGCGGAGGTATCCCGTGCGGATACACACCCGGCCCCTGCGCCCCCCCGGCGGGCGCGACCTCTACACCCACTACGGCCCGTATCGCCTCGTTCGCGGGCCGGAGCTGCGATACACCATGCGTCTCTGCCCGTACCTGCGGAAGGTGCTCTCTCCCGTCCGCGTCACGGGCGAGAAGCGGGCGGCGGCGCTGACGCACCGGCTGCGGGCGTACTTCGACGACCCCCGACACACTTTCGGCGGCGACGGCACCTACGACCCCGACTCGCTGCTGGACATCCTCCACAACCTCCGCGTGCTCGCCTGGGCCGCCTGGGCCCTGCCGGCCGGCGAACGCCCCGCCGCACGCCGCGCCATCGTGAGGGGCTTCGCCAGGCGGTTCGGCCGTCCGGCCTATCGCGCTTACCTCGAGCCCGTCACCGGGCGAACCGTCGCCCGGGACCGGACCATCTTCGACTGGTGCGGCGACGTCACCTACGACTTCGACTGGTACAGCGGCATGAACCTCGCCGGGCTCTTCGCCGGCGTGTATTTCGGCGCCATTCCCGCCGAGTGGGTCCGGCGAAAGTGGAAGCTCGTCTGCGACATCGAGGCCTACTTCGAGGTCTTTCAGGATTGGGCCACCCTCGTCCCCTGGACCGACATGCGCGGCGAGCTGCTCAACATCGACTGCGCCCGCCACGGGGCGCAGGGGATGATCGGCTTCGCCCGGCTGGCGGAGCGGTTCGGGGACGCACGCCGGCGCGACCTCGCCCGCTACATCGCCACCCGCTACATGGTCTTCTGGGCCGCCGAGCACGAGCTGCCCGACCTCTACGCCGCCGGCGGCGTGACCACCACCGACTGGGGCCGCGGCGGCGGGCACGAGCTGACCCTCGGCTTCGGCGGGCTTCGCGAGCGCGACGCCGCGCCCTCGCGCATTACCGCCGACGCCCGCGGGCCCTACACCCTCAGCCCACTCAACCCCGAGCACATGCTGTTCCTGCGCGACTACGGCCCGCTGGCGAAGCTCCGGCGCTACGAGGCGGAAGTGCTGGACCGCGCGGTGCCCGGTTGGGACCGCCGACCCGCCGAGGTCTACTTCGCCGCCCGACCCGCCGGGCACATTGAACGCAACACCGGAGGGTACCACTTCTTCATGCTCGACCCGCACCTGTTCCTCAGGATGCTCGTGCTGGACTGGCCCGCCCGCAAGGCCATCCGAGACGGCGTCGAGCTGTCGGGGCAGGTGATGGCCGCGGCGCTCGTGGCCGACGCGCCGAAGGTGCTGTGCCCCGACGCCGTCGAGTTCGCCGGCACCGAGTGGGACGCCCGACGAAAGGTGCTCACCATCCGCGCCCGCGCCGACGCGCCCGCCGACGCCACCTGGGAGGTCCTCTGGCCCCAACGCCCCCGGCGCGTCCGCGGACCCCGCGGCGCCCGCCGCCGCTTCCGCGCCGGCCGGCTCATCCTCCAGGCCCGCTGCCGCGGAGACATCGAGTGGCGAATCGAGTACGCCTCAGGCCCTACGCGCCCTGCGACCCGCCGGCGCCCGGCTGCCGGGCAGGGAGGTCGCGGAGACGCTACGGGCATGGCGGAGGCGGCGATGACGGCGCCTGCTGGATAGGGCCCGCCCGCCAGCGGCGGCGCCCGCCGAAGGTCGGAAAAAGCTCCCGCGCCGCCGGCCGGTGCCGCCCGATGCGTGGCGGCGATGTCAAGCCAGCGGCCGCGGCATCGCCAGCCAAGACCCGACATAGAAGAACCCCACCCAGGCTGCCAGACCGACCAGCACCGAGAGGATGTCGCGCGGCCAGGTCCGGCTCTTCCCCCGGCAGGGCCAGCCGGCGACCACCCCCAGCAGCGGCGACAGCACCATGACGGCCGTGCCGAGCCTGGCCCGGCCCGGCGGGGGGACGGTCCAGCCCCGCCGCGTCGCGGGGCTCCGGGCGCCGTCCACCATCATCGGGAGTAGGTATGCCCACATCATACACAAGCAGCAGGCCACAACGGCCACCATCCCCGGCAGGCGGAGCTTCATGTTGAGCAGCTTGCCGATTCCCATGTTCCGTCGGGTCCCGTTCGGCCCCCTCGACCTCCGGCCCTCACGCCCCGGCGAGGGCGCCGCGGACCGTCGCCGGGGTGCCCCCGCCCAACTCGGCGGGCCGCCGCGACGGCCCTCCACGCACCACCCATACCTTGACCGCGCCTCCCGGTCAAGCCGCACCGCGCCCCGACGCGGGCGGCCAGTGGGCCCTCCATTTCGATATTGCCGGTTCGGGTGCCATGGCGGCCGGCGTCTGCCGCCATGACCCGCATGGCGGGAAACAGCGCCCGCCATGGCACCCGCAGAATCGACTGTGAAGGACTGCCGAGACCTTCGGGCCCCTCGGGACCGCCCGAGGCGCCTCGTCCCGCCCGCCCGCGTGCCCGTACGCTGGGGGGAGAGCCCCCCAGCGCCAGAGGATTTTTTCTTGGGCCGGGGGTTTCCATTTGCCGAGTATTGCTATAGAATGGAAACCCAAGGGGATGGTGCCATGGCACGAGCTGAAGGTGGTATCGGCGACCGGATCGAGCTGGCGCGCAAAGCCAAGGGGCTCTCGGCACGTCAATTGGCCAGGCAGGTCGGCATCAGTCACACCGCGATCAACAAGTACAGATCCGGTCTGACCACCCCGAGCTCGGACATTCTCATCAGGCTGTCTGGGGCCCTGGGGGTAAGCATAGAGTACTTATTGCGGCCGTTCACCGTGCGGCTTGAAAAAGTCGAGTTCAGGAAGAAGGCCTCGCTTTCAAGGGCCGATCAGCATCGTCTCGAGGCCCGGGTCCAGGACGAATTGGAGAGGCTTTTGGCGCTCGAGGAGTTCCTGCCGGCCGATGAGGTCCGACGCGCCGGGCTCCCGACGTGGCCGTGCGCCAACTCCGACGAGGCCGAAAAGGCAGCCGAGACATTGCGGAAGGAATGGCGGCTCGGAGATGATGCGATCCGCGACCTTACCACAGTCATCGAGGATCACGGTGTCCGTGTCTTCAACGTCCGGGCCCCCCAAGCCTTCGATGGCCTCTCCGGGATTGTCGGCAAAGAGGTCTTCATCGCCATCGGATCGAACTGGGCGGGAGATAGGCAGCGCCTCACCCTGGGCCACGAGTTGGGGCACCTCTTGATGCAGATGCTCTCCCACGCCGACTCCGAGAAGCTGTGCTTCCGCTTCGCGGGGGCCTTCCTGCTCCCCGCCGAACGCGTCAGGGCTGAGCTGAGCCGGCACAGGCGGCGCCTGACCATGAGCGAAGTGCAGCGGCTCAAGGACAAGTACGGGATCAGCATGCAGGCGGTCCTGCGGCGGGCCCTTGACCTGGCGATCATCTCGCCAGCCACCTACCGCGAGTGGGTCCGGTTCTTCAAGCGGCAAGGTTGGGCCGAAAGAGAGCCGGGCCCGCAGGTCCCGAGCGAGCGTCCGCACTGGAAGAGGCGCCTGCTCCAACGTCTCTTGGCCGAGGACTTGATTTCCGAGGCCAGAGCTGCTGAGATTGCCGATCTACCGGTCGAAGAAATCCGGGAACTGGGGGCGGGCATTGAAGAGGCCGCTCGTAACCGACTCGAACATATGGACCGACCTGGCTCACGGGAATCTGATCGACGCCGTCTTCCGCCTGCCTGACACATTCGCCATGCCCGACGTAGCCTTCCACGAGCTACGGACCGTGGACGGGGACGCCCTCGTGGCGCGCGGGCTGGTGGTCGTGGCGCTCGACGAGGAGGGGGTGGCCGAAGCCTTCCGCCTGGGCCGGCGATATCGGGGTCCCCAGCGGGCCGACCTCTTTGCGCTGGTCTACGCCGGGCGAAGAGCCTCCGACCTGCTGACGGGGGACAGGCGCCTGCGGAACGCCGCCAAGAACGAGGGCGTCGAGGTCCACGGGATCCTCTGGTTGCTGGACCGGCTGATCGAGCAAAGCCTGATTTCGGAAGCTCGCGCGGCAGAGGCCATCGAGGCGATGGTGGGTGGGGGCGCCCGGCTGCCGGGCAGGGAGGTCGCAAAGAGGCTGCGGGCATGGCGCAGGCGGAGCCGGTGGTGACGGTGCCTGCGGCTGCTGCGCCCGGGGCGGGGGGTCCCCGCGGCCGGGCCGCTATTGACCGCTTTCGGCCGGCGCCGGCTTCGGGGCCGGCGGGGCCGCCTGCTGGCGGGCGCGGGTGAGGTACTCTTGCCCGAGGGGATAGCCCGGGGCGGCGTCGAGGCAGCAGGCGTAGTAGTACGCGGCCCGGTCGTACCGGTTTTGGGCTTGGTGGACCCGGCCCATGTAGAACAAGGCGTCGGCGTGAAAGGGCTTTCTCTGGAGGGCCTCGGCGAGCCTGCTCTCGGCGCGGTCGATCCGCCCGAGCTGGAACTCGCTGATGCCCTCCAGCGTGAGCTGCTCGACGCTGGGCGCCCCGCATCCCGCCAACAGCGTCGCGCACGTCCAGGCGACCCATCCCGACAAGGCTGCGCGTCCCATGGCATCACTCCCGGCGCTGCCGTCCCAGATGCCTCACCATTCGTCCTGCCGGCGCTGGCAGGCAGTCATGATAACGGCGGCGACC
>CAZNSB010000002.1:15307-38272 GCA_964575155.1 uncultured Planctomycetaceae bacterium
ACCCAGAACCGCCCCCCACCTCCGCGGCCGGTTCCGCCGCCGGCAAGGCCGCCGGCCGGTCACTCCTCCACCGCCAGGCAATGGAGGGTCAGGGACCCGTCGGCGATCTCGACGCGCCGGACGAGGGCGTGGTGCTCGGCCCCGAGCTTGTAGCGGAGCACGGGGCGGACGGGCTCGCGGTTGAGCATGCGGAGCACCTGGCGCATCACCTTGGCGACTCGCTGGAGGTCGGCAGGTCCCGCCCGGGCGTCCCCGTTCCCCTCCGCCCGCGCCAGTTGCGCCGCGAGCGCCTCGCGCACCCGCCGCAGCCGACCCTCCAGCAGCCGGCGCGGCACCGGCATCACCCCGATCCGCATCCCGGCGATCCGCACGCGGAGCCGGCCGGCGGCGCCGACCTCCGCGGCCAGGTCCACGCTGAAGATCATGTGGTACCGCCGGACCTTGGCCATCACCGTGAGCACCCCGCCGCCCATGGCCACGAAGGGATCGGCCAGCCCCGCCCGCTCCATCTCGGCCAGGGCGTGGACCGGCTTGCCCTCCTCCAGCGACCGCAGCGAGGCAATGGCGTCGAGGCTGGCGAGGTAGGCGTTGGCCTGGTCGGCGGTGATCGTCCAGGTGAAGGTTTCCCCGGTCCGGGTCTTTCCGATCTTGTCGCCGAAGTCGGCGGTGATGTGGTTGAGGAAGGCGTTGGCGGCCCGCTTCTGCTTCTCTGGGCCGAAGTGCCGCCACTGGTATTCGGAGGGGATGCGATACACCATGGTGTGGACGGCCGCCCCCCCCGCCAGCAGCACCAGGACGAGGAAGATCACCCACCTGCGGATGCGTCGGCGAGCTCGCATGCCCAGTACGTAGCGACGCCGCCGGGAGAAGTCAAACCGCAATCGGCCGACCGCCCGGCCCGGGGCAGCGCGCCGCCCCTGCCGGCTCGATTCGCCGCGGCGCTCAGCGCAGCGCGCTCAGCGGGAACCGGCAGACGGCGATGTCCTCCTTCTCGATGGAGTAGACGGCCCAGGCGGTCTCGCCTGCCACGTGCAGGAAGGGATAGCCGTAGCGCCCCCCCTTGTGTCGCCCGGGCATGCGCGGGCCGGTGTGAGGGGCATCGCCGAGGCCGTCGCCCGGTTCGCCTGCTCCCGGCGGTTCTGGACGGCGAGCGTGGCCCGCCGGGTCGCCATGCTGGAACGCTACCTCGACGTGGCCCGCCTGTTCCGCGGCTACACCTGGGCCGACCTGCCGACGCGCTACCTGCGGAGCTACACGGCCCCGGAGAAGATCAAGCGCGCCGACGAGGCCGCGCGCCGGCGGACAGGGGGCGTCTCCTGGGGCCCGGCGGTACCCCCGCCCGGGCCAGCGGCCGGGACGCAGGGGTGGCGGGAACGGGCGGAAGGTGATACGGGCCGTCTGAGACCTTGTCTTGAGCGTACCGGGCAGCCCATGGGCTCGCAGGCCCCATGCGGGCCACGGGCGCGCGGCCTACGGCTGCGTGGCGGGCGGGGTGGCCGCGGGCAGCAACCTAGCCTTGTTCTTCTGCCACCACTTGTGCCAGTTTGGCCACGTGCCAACCATATCCTTCTGGCCGGTGATGCGCTGCAGCGCCGTAGCGGCCTCGCCTCGGAGCTGGTCGTCTCTCAGGGCGTCGATGAGCAGCTCGATGGGCCCCGGGTCGCCGATCTCACCCAATGCCCGGACCACAGCGGCGGTGACGTATGGATCCCTGCGTTTCAGCTCGGCAGTCAGGGCTGCCACGGCCGAACGGGCCTTCAGACGCCCCAGTGCCCGCGCCGCTTCGCGCCGGATCGGCCACCTCTTGTCCTTCATCGCCCCCAGCAGCGCCGGGACGCCCCGCTTCTGCCCAATCCGGCCGAGCGCCCTTATCATCGCCGCCGCGACGGCCGCGTCGCCGTACATGTCCACCGAATCGAGCCTCGGCCGGCTGTACGCGGCGGGGCGGCCCGTTCCAGGTCGGGGATGCTCAAGCTCCTCCTTCAAAGCAGACAGAAGACCGGGCACAGCGCTTTGATCGCGAATCTGTCCGAGGGCCTCGGCCACGCGAATGGCCACAAGCCAATCCGGGTCCCCAACCGCCTTGACCAGGGCGGGAACGGCACGCGGGTCCGAGAGGTTTCGCAGGGCTATTGCTGCCCGCTCGCGGACCTCCGGCGCTTCGTCGCGCAGCGCCGCACACAGCGCCGCAGTGGATTCGGGCGCCCGCGGCTTGAGTTCGGCGATGCGTCGGGCCTTCTCCGCCTCGTCCTTCGCGGACGCAATGGCCTCCATGATGCGCCGCCGGTCCTCCACCCGTCCGAGCGCAAAGGCCGCCGTCGCCCGAACGTCGGCATCCACGTCCTTCAATGCTTTGATGAGCGGTTTGACGGCCCGGCGGTCCCTTATCCACCCAAGCCCGTACGCCGCGTTGCGTCGGAGCCCGTCCCCGCGATCGGCGAGCATCTCGATCAGGGCCGGGAGGGCCCGGCGATCGCGCAACCCTGTCAGCGCCGTGATTGCGGCATGCCGAACGCCGGCATGCCTGTCCCTCAACGCCGCGATCAGGACATCGACGGCACCGGCGGGCTTGTGCCGCCCCAACGCCGAGGCGGCGTGGATGCGAACTTGCGACTCCTCGTCCTGGAGGGCTCGTCTCCACACCTCCAGAGGAATTCCGCCCAGCCAGTAAAGCGCCTCCACCGCGTCCGCCCGAACGTAAGAGTCGTCGTCCTCCAGGAGCTTGACGAGCGGCTCAACGGCCCGGCGGTCTCCGATGAATCCCAAGCACAGGGCGGCGCCCCTGCGGACGCCCGCGCTTGTGTCTGCCAGCATGCGAATCAGCGGCTGGACCGCCGCCGCGTCCTTGGTCTTGCGCAAAACGCGAGAGGCGGACCTCCCGCTGATGACGCCTCGCACCGCCGCGACGACCGCCTTCGTCGCCGGTTTGCCCAGCTTGACCAGGGCGTCGATCGCATCCCGCCTGGGCGCGTGCTCCTTGTCGACGAACAGCCCCGTCAGGCGCGCAGCGGCCTTGGCATCGCCGATCACGCCCAAGGCGATCGCAGCCGCGGAACGAACCTGTGGGTCCTCGTCCCTCAGCGCGTCGCACAACGATTCGACCGCGCCGGGGTCTCTGATCCGCTCCAGCGCCCTGGCCGCGTGGACTCGCACGCGCGGGTCGCGGGCCTTCAGCGCGGCGGTCAGCGGCTTGAGGGCCGGTTTGCCGATCTTCGCCAGCGCGCCGGTCGCCTCCGCCCCCACGTATCCCCCGACCGACCGGCCGTGGAAGGTGAAGAACGTCGGTTTGCGATGGTAGACATCCTGGTGATCGTAACGGGCCTTGTCCCCCAGCAGACGGATCAGGTGCGGGATTGCCGGCGCGGCCCTGGCGCCCATTTCCCGCAGTGCGATCGCCGCCAGAGCCCGCGTCTTGGGGTCCGCCGAGCCGAGCTTGGCGATGTGTCCGGCCACCCCCGCAGGGACATCAGCCGCACGTCTTGCCCCGCTCCCCGCCTCCGTGGCGGGTGGGGTGGATTCCGGCTCTTCGGCCAGCGCAAGACTGGCCAGTCCTACGCAGAGGAACGCAAGCGGCATCAGCGTCTTCATTTCCGACCCCCTTCCAGCTGCGATTCCCCGGACGACCTTGCCCGGCGCCGCCGCCGGGCGTTAGGGCACCACAGGGCCGTCCACTGAGCGGGGGGGTAGGCGGTGCAACGGTCGGGGCGCCCAGCCCTACCCAGAGGCCAGAGGTTATGCTAGCATACCAGGTGAGCAAGAGCTACTCCCAAGGCCGCACGGGGCCGAGGTCCTGGGCGGCCGTTCTCGTGCGCGGTCGCCGAGCAACGGAGCTCATGGCCAAGCGCACGGACAAGCCGAGCGGCAAGAAGCAGGGGCGGGCCCGGCGCAGCCCGGCGCCCGGCAAGAGCAAGCGGTCCCGGGCCAAGCCGGCCGGGGAGCCGGCCGGGCCGGTGGACGTCACGGCCCTGACCGTCCGGGAGCTGGGGGAGCTGGTCGGCATCCCGTCGGCTACCGTCCGCGAGCACGTCAAGGCTGGGGCACCGTGCACCGCGGGCCGGCCCCGGCGGCTGTCGCTGATCGAGTACGCGGCCTGGCTGAACAAGGAGGTCAGCAAGCGTGGCGAAGCGGCCCGTTGATATACGGCGGCTGCGGCCGACGCAGCTCCTCCGGCTGCTCAACAGCACGGCCCTGGGGCCGGTGATGACCCGGAGCCAGTTGCGGCGGCAGATGGACGCCGCGGCCCTCCGCGTAGGCGACGGCGAGACGGTTCACCTCGTCCGGTACACGCGCTGGCTCGTGCGGGAGTACCTCCGGCCCCCGGAGGTCCGGGAGATTGGCGGCTACGCCGCGGCGCTGGAGCGGGCCCGGGCCCGCCGGCGGCGGGTTGAACCGGATCGGCAGCTCCAGCGTCTCGTCGGCCTTGATCCGCACGGTGAGGGTCTTCTGCGCCGAGGCCAGCACCGGGTGCCAGACCGCCACGGTCCACGTCCCCGCGGGGATTTTCATCAGCCGGAAAATGCCCCACTGCCTGTGCCGGCTGGCGGGGACGGCCAGGTAGGGGCTGTCGAAGACCACCGCGTACGCCCGCTGCCAAGGATGCCGCTTGCAGGTGATCTCGAAAAAGCCCTTCCGGCGGACGGGGACGGTTTTCCCCGGCGGTCAGCGGAGCGCGCTGAGGGGGAACCGGCAGACGGCGATGTCCTCCTTCTCGATGGAGTAGACGGCCCAGGCGGTCTCGCCTGCCACGTGCAGGAAGGGGTACCCGTAGCGCCCGCCCTTGTGTCGCCCGGGGATGCGGGGGCCGGCATGGGGGGCATCGCCGAGGACGTAGTGTCGGTCGAAGGCGACGCCGTCGTCGCTGGCCGCCAGCACCAGCGGGGTGCGGTTGGCGCGCGGCTCCGGGCAGCTCAGGCCGAAGAAGCGCCCGTCCGCCAGCCGGCCGAAGTGGTGCCGGCAGCAGCAGTCGGTGTAGCCCGTCAGGGCGGGCTCGGACCAGCTCCGCCCGTCGTCCCGGCTTTCGGCGACGGCGAGTCGGGGCTCGCTGGTTCGGAGCATCATGTGCAGAACGCCGTCGTCGGTCTGGAAGAAGGAGCCCTCGCAGTAGTCCCGCTCGTCGCGGCGGTGCCGGCAGCCCTGGTGGAAGCCGGCGGGGTCGTCCACGTAGTCCTCGGGCAGCCGGGCCAGGCCGGCGGCCTCCCAGCCCGCCGCGCCGGCCGGATCGTCGGTGTGCGGATACCAGAGGTTTCCCGGCAGGATCAGCCGGCCGGTGGCCGTGGGGGCGGGGGAGAGGTTCGGAACGAACCGCTCGATGATCCGCCGGGGCGCCGCCCAGCTCTTCCCGGCGTCTTCGGAGACGCAGACCTCGGTGCGGGTGTCTCGGTGCCAGCGCTGCCCCGGGGGCCCGTGGCCCTTTGGCGGGGGCCGGTCCGGCGCGGCCGCGGCGTAGGCGGTGAGGGCGAAGCGGGTGTACTCGTAGACGCCGCAGTAGGCTACGAGCTTCGCGCCGCACGGGCGGAGGCCGGCGGCGGTGACGACGGCGTCGGCGAGCTTACCCGCCCGGCGGCCGAAGACCACCGACGCGCCGCTCCAGCTCTCTCCGCCGTCCTCGGAGACCGACATCAGCATGTGCTGGGAGGGGGCGTCCTCGTGCGCGAGCCCGTTGGACCAGCTCGCGTACAGGCGGCCGCCCATGGACGTAATCTGCGGGTGGTGGTTGTAGGCGGCTCCTTCCCGCCCGCGGTAGATCAGGAAATGCTCCGCCGGCGGCCGGAGGGTGCGTGCCCGGCCCCAGGCGTTGGTGATGGGCGACTCAGCCATGTTCGGCTCCTTTCCGGCCGGCGGGCGCGGCGCCGGCGGGCCGCACGGGGTCGGCGAAGACGAAGAGGACGTTGGGTCGCGTGAGGCTCACGGCGCCTTGCTCGCGGGCCCGGTGCCCGGCCGGGTCAGCGCCTCGACGTACACCTCCGGGCGGCGGGCGGCGATGGGGCTTTTGGCGCGGAGGGCGCGGCCGGCGGCGATGTCCAGGTCGGCGACGATCATGTGCGGGCGGCGGGCGGTGCCGGGCGAACGCGCGACGAAGCGGCCCTTCGGGTCGAGCACCAGCGCCCCGCCGCTGAAGCGCAGCAGCCGCCGCTGCGGATCGCGGACGTCGCCGACGGAGTTGCAGATCAGCATGTACGTGCAGGTGTCGACCGCCCGGGGGCCGAGGTAGGCCCGCTTCTTGTTGGTCCAGTCGCGCGGGTTCACGCCCAGCCGGCTGACGACGTTCCCGTGAGGGTGCAGGATCAACTCCGCCCCCAGGTGCGCCAGGCACAGGGACGAGCCTGGGTACCGCCCGTCCATGCAGATGTTGACCCCCACGCCCACCCCGTCGACGTCGAAGACCCGGAACCGCCGCCCCGGGGCGAAGACCGCCCCTTCGCCCTTCACGCGCCCGGCCAGGTGGACCTTCTCGTAGTGGCCCACGAGCCCCCGCGGGCCGGCGAGGGCGTGGCAGATGCAGGGCCTGCCCCGCCGCCGAAGGGCCAGCCCGAAGGCGACGAAGACGTCATGCCGGCCGGCGGCGTCGATCAGCCGGCGGCAGCGCCGCCCCTCCAGGCGAAGCCCCGCCTCCCGCATGAAGGGCCGGGCCGAATAGCCCGAGAGGCTCAGCTCGGGAAACAGCACCAGCCTGGCCCCGCGACCTGCGGCCTTGCGGACCCACTCCAGGTGATCGCGAAGGTTCCGGTCGGGATCGCCCGGGACGTTTCGGTTGCTCACCACGGCCACGCGCATGTCTCAGTACCTCCGGCGGCGGGCGTTTCAGGTTCCCGGCTTGGGGGGCCGGGCTTCCGGCGGCGGGTTGAACCGGATCGGCAGCTCCAGGGTCTCGTCGGCCTTGATCCGGACGGTGAGGGTCCTCTTGACCGGCTCGAGGACCGGGTGCCAGACCTCCACCGTCCACGTCCCCGCGGGAATCCGGGTCAGCCGGAAAATGCCCCATTGTTTGTGCCGGCTGGCGGGGACCGCCAGGTAAGGGCTGTCGAAGACCACCGCGTAGGCCCGCTGCCACGGGTGCCGCTTGCACGTGATCTCGAAAAAGCCCTTCCGGCGGACCGGGTCCGTCTGCACGGGCTTGGCCAGCCGCGTCCACTGCGTCCAGCTCCACGCAATCAGGTGCTCCTTGTCCATCGCCCCGTGCCCGCGGAACTCGGCGGTATTGCCGGGAAGGACCTTTTCGAGGAGGGTCTCCCCGCTCGCCACGTCGCGGACGACGAAGTGGTTGGAGAAGGCGTCGTAGGTCCTCAGCTCGACGCGGTCGTTGACCGGCGAGAAGCCGATCCGCGGCCTCAGCTCGCCGTTGTTGACGAAGAACTTCCCCCGCGGCAGGGGGTCGCGCAGGCCGACCTGGACGCCCCGGACCATGATCACCGCGCCGGAGACGGGGTGCCCGCCCTGATCTCGGCTGTGGGCGTGGACCCACCTCGGCCGGGCCAGATCCACCTTCTTGTAGTACTCCAGCTCCTTCGGCTCGGCGTCGCGGATGCGGTCTCGGCCGTTGGTGATGTCCACCTTCCCCCCGGCCGGAAGCTTCAGCGGCACCGGCGTGGGGATGTAGCACAGCCCCAGGATGTCCCCCGCGGGCATCTTCTCCACCTGGACGTATCCGCTGTCCCTCTTGACCCCCGCGGGCAGCGGCTTGACGAGGATGGGGGAGGCGCCCTCAGCCAGCTCGGCGTCCACGGCGGGGAGCTCCTTCGCATCCTCCCGCCGGGCCTCGTCCTCCGCCGGCCGGGTGCGGGCCGGCTCGGCGCCCTTCCCGCACCCACACAGCCCCGCGGCCGCGGCCAGCAGGGCCGCAACGCCGACGGTCCGGCAGAGCGACCGGCCGGACCCGCCGCCCGTCGATCCCTGGCAGCGGTCGGCCTGGGGAATCATGTGACTCTCCGCTTCTGGGACTTTCTGGCTGGCAGCCTTTGGCATCTCGGGCTCCCGGACATCCGGACCTCTGGTTACTTCCCCGCGACCACCTGCATCACGGCCGCGGCGACGGGGAGCTTCATCTCGTAGATCACGTTGCGCTGCCCCCTGGCGTTGGCGGTGTCCACGTAGCCGAAGCCGGCCTCATCGCCCGGGAGGATCTCCAGGGCGCCCTGGACCCGCCGCCCCGCGCCGGGCTGGGTGTTCACGAAGCCGCGGAAAACGCCCGTGTTCCTGCCCGTCTCGGTGAGGATGAACACCTCCACGTCGTTGCCGGCCTGCCTGCCGGCGGGCCGGGCGGCGCCCCGGACCTCGACGCTGACCAGGACGGTGTCCTCGGCCGTCAGGTACACGTTCCGGTCGGGGTCGGCGACGGTCAGCAGATACGACCGGCCGGGAACCAGGCTGTCGGCCAGGGGGTATCCGCCAGCCGCTTCCTGGATCGTGATCCTGGGGTCGGTCCCCAGCAGCAGCAGGTCGCCCCACTGGTCGGGGTTGTCGGCGGCGCCCCTTGCCCAGTGCTGGCCGCGGAACCTCCGCCCGCTTCCCTGGCTGCCTTGGGCGACGGAGACGTCGAAGCCCACGTACCACCCCGGCGCGAAGACCGGCACCTTGAACAGCGACCGGGGGATGAAGATCTCGACCGAGTAGCCCTCTTGGCCGAAGCGGGTGACGCGGTAGGGCCCGCTGCCGTCCGGGCCGTACTGCGCCATCGGCTGGGTGGGGAACTCCTTGCAGCTCGATTTGACCCCGCGGTACTCCTTGGTCACCGCGTCGCGCTGGGAGGCGATGACGCGTTCGATCCCGGGGTGGTAGGGGTTGGTGTCGGTCCCCCGGGGCAGGAGCACGAGCTCCTGGGTGTGCGGCTCGCCGCGGTTGGGGTTGCGGGCGTTGAGGGTATCGAAGCAGATCCGGCAGGAATCGCCGGCGTAGGCCCAGCGGACGTCCTTTGGCCGCTGCTGGGGCCGGCGGCGGGCAACCATGCTCCGGATCGAGGGGACCGTGTAGTAGAACTGCTCCGCAGGCTGCTTGACCTCGTAGTAGAAGAAGTACCCCTGGTAGTTCCAGCCCGCGTAGACCAGGATCGGATCGCGGGCGGGGTGGCTCTTCAGGACCAGCGGGCGGAGCCTCGCCAGGTCCCCGAGCTTCCCGTCCAGGGCGGGGAACCGCGGCAGGAAGGGGATCGCCTCGAAGCGCAGCATGGGCTTCTTGAACTTCGGCAGGACCTGGCCGGCCGGCACCTGCCGCTGAAACCCCCACTCCGCCGCCGGGGGCGGGTAGCTGGGCGCCGAGCCCCGAAGGGCGTGGGTGCGGACGCCGCCGAAGAACTCCGGACGCATCGACGTCAACACCGGCACCAGGTTCGCCCCGTGCCCCTTCGATCCCCCCCACAGCAGGGCGTACTGGGCGGCGGCGGTGTCCGGCACGCCGTCCTTGGTCAGCCTGGCCAGGTCCTGCCCGCGCCCCTCCATGGCCCGCTTGCGGGCGTCCAGCTTCTCCCGGACCTTGTCCTGGAAATCGACTCCCTCCACGAACGCCGCCAGGTCGCGGAACATGAGTCCCTGGGCGAGGACGCGGCTGAGGATTTCCTCGACGACGCGGCCGATGGCCTTTTCGAAATGCCGGGTGAGGACCTCGCGGCGCTGCCCGGCGTAGGCCTTCAGGTCCGCCCTGCCCCCCAGCAGCCGGGCCAGCTCCCTGTCGTCGGCCCGGGCCTGCTCGCCGCTGGGCCAGCCGCGACGCTTCCCCGTGACCGGGCTCTTGTAGGAGCGGTCCGGGTAGTCGGCGTGGAAGACCAGCTTGTCGAACCGCTTCTTGGGGAACAGCCGCTTCATGTCGCGCCGGAGCAGCGGGAGGATCATCCTGGGGAACTCGTCCATGGCCTCTTCGGCGGTCTTGTCCCACTTGATGATCCCCTCCTCGAACTGGCCGATGGCGAACTCCTTCACCAGCGGGCCCAGCCCCGCCACCAGCTTGTCCACCAGCCTGGCGTACACCCGCTCCCGGTCCGGCCCGCGGAGGACCTGCGAGCGAACGAGGGCGTTGACGGCCTGGTAGGTCTTTGCCTCGGCCTGCTGAAGCCGGCGCATCGCCTCCACCAGCCGCTGGATCCCGCCGACGCAGGCGTCGTGGGCGGCCTTGAGCCGGGCCTCCGCCGAGCCGGCGCGGGCCTCTTCCAGATACGCCGCCGACGCCGCCAGGGCCTTGGCCCACTGGGCTGAGGCGGCCTCGGCGAGCTTGGCCATCTCCTCCCGGCGGTGCGGGTAGTACTCCTTCAGCAGCCCGTCGGTGCGGTGCTGGTAGCGGTGCTTCGTCCCCGCCTTGTACTTGTCCGCCCCGCCGTGGACCAGCGCCCGCCAGGAGGGGCCTTCGCCGGCGTAGAGCTGCCTGAGCCTCCTGTCGAGGATCTCGGCCGGCTCGGCGCCGGGCTGCGGCCAGCCGGTTATCTTCTCCGCCGGCCAGACCTTGGGCTTGTTTCCCGCGGCCAGGGCGTTCAGGGAGGAGATTTTCTTGCGGAGGTAATCCAGGCTCCTGGCCTGGCTCCAGTTGCAGACCTTGCCGCGCTGGCCGAAGTACATGCCCGCGTAGGCATTGTGCCAGACGGCGCCCTTGTGGGGCAGCAGGAACGTCTCATAGTAGATGTTCTTCGTGAGGGTGTCGGCGACGTCCTTCTCGTACCAGCGGGTCACGCTGATCTGGGCCCGCTTGACCTGGGTCTTGACGCGGTGGACCTTCAGGGCCTGGACGGCCAGCTCGTGGGCGCGCCTCTTCATGTCGTCCTGGAGCTGCCTGATCTCGGCCTCGGAGAGGTTCCCGTCGGCGATGTCCCTGGCCGCCTGGGCGAGCTCGTCGGCGAGGTTGGCCTGGACGTGGTCGGTGAGGCCACGGGTGACGTCGGCGGTCAGCAGGTTGCCCACCACCTTGACGATGTCGGAGGCCAGCTCCCGGGAAAGGGTCTCGCTGACCACCGCCTCGGGCACCGGCGGGGGCGGGGGCATGGTGATGCGGCCCCTGATCTGGCGGGAGACCCTCTTGGCCCGCTCGGTCTGGAGGACGCGCTGGAGGTAGCCCTTCCGGGCCACCTCCAGCACGCTGGTGCTCTTGGCGGAGGTCATCAGCGGCGTCACGGCGGCGTGGGCGGCGGCCGAGACCAGCACGAGAAGCCAGAAGAAACCCCACCGGCCGCGGCGGCGCTCGAAGACGTCGGCGAGCGCCCCGGCCGCCGTGCGGCGCTCGTCGGGGCGGGCCCGCCTCCACTTCCGCCGCCACCCGCGCGGGTTCAGGTCCGTGGCTGTGTGTCGGGTGGCCATGCGGGTCGGTGCTCCCGGGCCGGCGGGGCCTACTCGGCGGGCCTCGCCAGCCTCCTGTTCGCCATGATCTCCTCGCCCGTCAGCGGGCGGTTGTAAACATAGAACTCGTCGCGCAGGGTCCAGGTCATCTTACCGTGGTCCATGCTGATGGGCTGGAGCCCGCGGGCCCGGCCGCCGCGCGGCGGCGTGCCGTTGTCCCAGGGGCAGCCGTACCACGCCTCCTTGCCCCGGTCGGCCTTCGAGGCCAGCTTGCCGTCGACGTACAGCTCCAGCCGGCGGGCCTCCACGTCCCACAGCACCGCCACGTGCCGCCAGGTCAGCAGCCGGTCGTTGGCGTACGGCGCCTGGGCGTAGCGGAGCTGCCCGCCCATGCCCTTCCAGATCGCCTCCAGGTATCCCTCCTGCCCGCCCCAGCCGTAGTATCGCCGCAGCGTCAGCCCGCTTGCGGAGCGCCCGATGCGCTGGCCGCCCCCGGCCACCCAGATCGTCTCGCCGCGGTTGTTGGAGAAGCTCACGCCCATCTTCCAACTGGTCGCCGGATCGGCGCGGTACTGGTTCTCGTTGCGGATCTTCAGGTCGCGGCGGATCCAGCAGAGGACGGTGCCCTTCTTGTAGTCGATGTTCTTGAAGGAATCGGCCAGGATGGCCGACTGGGCGCCGATGCACCAGCCCCTGGCCCCCTCCATGATGGGAGTGAAGTTCACCCCGATCTTGCTCGCCAGCCCGCCGTGCCCGACGTACCTGACCCCCACCGCCTTGTCCCAGCCGCAGTACTTCTTGTCGTCCCAGGAGGCGTACGCCAGCAGGCCCTTCTCGTCCAGCGGCCGGTAGTCGATGGCGGCCCGGTCGCGGATGATCCTGGTTCCGGGATACGGGAACTCGACGGGCTCTTTCCTGCCGGCCAGCGTGATGACCGGCGGGACGCGCACGGGCTGCGGCGACCACTCCTCGCTGGTCAGCCTGAAGACCAGCGTGGCCTTCTCGTCGGCGTTCAGCTCGAAGGCCTGCCGGGGCGGGGTCACCGCCATGCCCCCGGGCAGCTTGAAGCGCACCGCGCCCTTGCAGGGCCCGGCCTTGTGGGAGAGGAACTCGCTTTCCGACTTGATGTTGTTCAGCTCGACGATGAGGTGCTGGGACCGCCCCTTCCGCAGGGGGACCTGGTTGTAGGGGAACACGTCCACGCTCAGCAGCGGGGCGACGACGACCTCGAAGCCGGCCATGAAGAGCCGCTGCTCGCCGCCGACCTTCCCGGTCACCGCGGCCACGACGGGGATCATCCCGAAAGGGGCGCCGCGGACGGTGCGGACCTTCGCAGAGACCCTCAGCTCCTGCCTCCCGGCCAGCCGGAAAGGCCCCGAAGGGGCGCCCGCCACCGTCATGCCCGCCCCGCCGTCCAGGCCCGGACAGCCCACCCACGACAGCCGGCATCCCTCCACGGCCGCCCCGCCCGTGTTCCGGATCGTCAGCTTTACGTCCATCTCGTCCGGGACGGTCATGTCCGGCGCGGGAAGCGCCAGGCTCATCTCGATGCCGTTCCGCAGGGCCTGCCCCAGGGGCAGCGCCACGTGCAGCCGATTTTCGGCCTCGGTGACGGGGCAGGGGATCCCGGCGATCTGCGCCCGGCTGACCTTCAGGTCCCCCGGCAGCGACAGCGAAAGCGGCGCCAGCAGGAAGGGCGGGAAGAGGTCCACCTCCAGGCCGAGGGCGATCTGGACGGCGTTGCCGTCGGCCTGGACGGAGCGGACGTGGACCTTCTTCTTGAGGTACTCATACGACGCGATCATCCCCTCGGTGGCGTGCCAGATCAGCGGGTGGGCGCCGTACTTGCCCATGATCCGGCGGATGCTGCGCAGGTCCTTGTCCTTGAAGTCGCGCATGCTGTAGGAGACGATCTGCCCCCGCTCCAGGCGGTTGAGCGTCCCCAGGAACTGCTGCGCCAGCATCTGGTAGTAGACCTTCTCGTTGGGGACCTTGCGCGAGTCCCTGATGATGTTGCTGAACCGCCGGCGGGTGGTCACCCGCAGGTCGGGATGGATGCGGTGGCGGCCGAGGAGGATCGCGTACGGGTTGCCCTGGCCGACGTCGTTGGCCTGGAGGAAGTTGGCGTCCTGGAGGACCGCCCCGTAGCCGGCGCCGCTCTCCACGTCCCGCCCGAAGGGGAAGAACTCGATGTTGATGTGCCCGCCCACGGAGGCGCAGGCCAGCGGGCCCCGGCATTTCGCCCGCAGCAGCCTCCGCGTGCCGGCCACCGCGTCGAAGGCCTCCTGGGTGGTGTTCCCGCCGATCATCGACGCGTAGGTCCCCTTGGCGCCCGGGTACCCGCCGGCGGCGATCTCGGCGCCGGCGGCCTCCAGGGCCCGGAGGCGCTGGGCCGGGGTGAGCGGGGAGGCGTGGATCGTGGTCCGAAAGCCCATCTCCGTGAAGGCGGCGACGGTCTTGGCCTTGCGGGCGCCCTTGTAGGTGAACGCGCACCGCCGCCCGCCGGGGAAGACCGAATAGCCGACGTCCTCGGCCCGGAGCTTTTCTCCCGGCCCCAGCTCCAGCCGGAGCGTCACCGGCAGCGTCGGGGGGAGGGCCTGCTCCTGCTTTTCGGCGGCAGCGCCCGGGGCGGCGGCGGCCGAGACCAGCAGCACGCCGATGAACGTCCTTCTCATCAGAGACGTTCCTTTCTGCCAGAGCTCCCCGCCCGGGTCACTTCGCCCGCCGGACGATCAGCTCGGCGAGGTTCCGGCGGAGCTCGGCGATCTGCCAGGCCTTCAGCGTGCCGAAGCGGAGGGCGTCGGCGTTGTCGGCGCCGGCCCCGGCGGCGACGCCGGCGCGGAGGGTCACCGCCCGGTGCACCATGGCCTTGATCTGCTCGCGGGTCAGGGCGTGGCGCTTCGCCAGGATGGCGAGGTACTCGGCGAGCTGCTGGCCGGTGCGGAGGGCCTTGAGGCGCATGTCGCCGACGACCTTCCGGCCGAAGCGGCCGCCGGGGACGAGCAGGGCGTTTCCGCTGGTGGCGGCGTCCCCGCGGTCGAGGGCGTCGGCGCGGGCGAGCGTCTGCCAGGGCAGCACGCCGTGGGCGCGGTTGGCCCAGGCGTTGAGGATCCACACCACCGACTGGCTGTTGGAGGCGTTGTCGCGGTTGGCGCTGCCGTAGACCATGATCTTCAGGTGCGCATCCCGCTCCAGCAGCCGGCAGCGGCGGTACATGTTCGGCGAGCTGAACGCCCCGGTGCCGAAGTAGACCGTGTCCACGACGCGATCGAGGACCCTCCCCTGCCACTGGGGGCGGGAGATGTCGGCGCGGGCGGCCCAGCGGGCCTTGTCGGCCTTCAGCGCCGCCCGCCCCTTGCACCACAGCCGGTCGAAGAACTGCAGCGCCAGCCAGTCCTCCCAGTGGTAGGGCTCGTCGGTGGTCCACCACATGTTGGTGCCGTACTGGGTCCGGTGGGTGTTCTTCCCGCCGTAGAAGCACTGCATCTCCGTCCGGTTCCAGCCCTTTTCCTTGAAGTGCTCGATGAACTGCCTCTGCACGGCGAGGAAGGCGTCCTTGTAGCCGGCGCTGAGGGCCTCGCCGATGTAGGGCGCCTTCATCTGGTGGTCGATGATGTGCTTGCGGTCCTGCCCCCGCGTGGGCCAGTGCCCCTGATAGTCGTAGGTGTCCTTGCTCAGCGGCGTCGGCCAGGAGTCCTCGAAGGGCAGGTACATGCACTCGACGGGCGCCCCCGCCCGGCGGTTGCCGGCGAAGGCCGACCCGTCCAGCAGCGGCCCGACGGCCTTGTCGTAGCGGTCCCAGATGACCTTCCGCCCCGCCCCCGACCCGGTGAGCTGCGGGCGGATCACCCAGCAGTTCATGATGCACCGGTGCTGGTGGGCGAGGCGGTAGTACTCGTGGAAATTCCCCGGGACGTTGTAGGCGTTCAGCTCCGGCCAGAAGCTCAGCCGGTCCGGCAGAACGAAGTCGTGCACGGTCAGCTTGACCGGCAGGGAGACGGCCTGGACGCCCCCGGCCTGGACCTCGACGGCCCCGGCGTACTCGCCCGGCTTTGCGTCCTTGGGGACGTACACGTCCACGTAGAGGCTCTGGTTGCCCTGGAAGCGGAGCTTGCGCTTCGGGTCGGGGATCTCCAGCGCCTCGCCGGGAGCGAGCGGGATGCAGTACGCCGGCTGCCACTTCTTGTCGCGGTTCTGGACGCACCAGTTCCTGAACAGCTCGATCTCGCCCAGGGCGATCTCCGCGCCGCCCGCCCCGGACAAGGGCTTCGGCGTGATGCGGACGCCCTTCAGCGGCTCCTTGAACGACGCCCGCTCGATGCACAACTGGTAGGCGACGTACTCCCCCCGGCAGCCGTGGAGGGTGATCTTCTCCCCGTCCCACACGGCGTTGGCCGACCGATAGTCCCCGCCGGCGCCCATGTCGTCGAACATCACCGTGCCCTTCTGCGGGCTGAGCTTGACCAGCGGGGGGTAGGCCCAGACCTTCATCTTGCCGTCGCGCAGCGGCGGGGCCTTCCCGCCGACGGGCTTGCGGAACGCGCCCAGCTTCAGCTCCTGCGAGAGCGCCGCCGAGCTGGTGACCTCCACGACCGTAGCCTCCGAGGCCGACCCGCCCGGGGCCACCGCCACCACCTCCAGCTTGCAGGCCCGGCCCGGGGGGACCTCGTCGAGGGCGAACTTCGTGCTGTGCCCCGGCTTGGGGTGGGGGACGCGCCAGCGCTCGATGGGGGTGCCGTTGAGCTTCAACCGCAGGCAGTGGACGTCGTTGGCCGCCCGGACGGTCACGGCAATCGCCCCGGTGGCCAGGTGGGCGGCCCCGGGGGCCGGCGCGGCCGAGACGGCGGGCCTGGCCGGGGCGGCCTTCAGCTCCTTGCCCAGCTCGACCTGAAGGTACGGCCCCAGCCGCCCGGACTCGCGGGAGCGGGCGAAGTTGTTGGACAGCGCCAGCGTCCCCCCGTCCATCACGCACAGCCCGTCGGTGTCGCCGGCGACGAGGGCGTAGATCAGCGCCGGGGCGACCCCCACCGACACCCAGCCCCCCTCGCCCTTGGCGATCTCGCCCCAGCAGGCCAGGGTGTTCCCCGAGCCCATGACCACGTCGCAGAACTGGGAGCCGGCCCAGGCCCACGGCCGCTTGGAGGCGTGGTCGGCGTGGTTGTAGGTGGCGCCGTTGCCGGGGGAGTAGTTCCCGCGGGCGGTGCCCTCTTCCCAGTCGCCGTTGACCGTGGAGACGCGGACGTGCCGCAGCATGTGCCTCCCGGCCGGGTGAAGGAACAGCCTGGCCTTGAGCACCTCCCGGCCGGCGGCGGGGGCGGGGTCGAAGCGGATCGCCGCCATTTCCTGGATGCTCTTGAGCTTGAACCGGGGGTTCTTCCCGGCGCTGGAGTCGCGCTCGGAGGCGTTGGCGTCGGACAGCCAGATGTCGGCGGTGGCCGTCAGCCGGACCGTCTCGGCCCCGGCCGCACCCGCCAGCAGCAGCAACGTCATCGAAACTCCGCACAAGGGCCTCATCTGCGACTCCTTTCTGACGGAGGTTGTCAGCAGAACCTTCGGATATTGAACCTTTTCCGCGGGCGGAAGGCCCGGTCAAACCCTCCCGGCGGACTGTGGACGCC
This sequence comes from uncultured Planctomycetaceae bacterium, assembly GCA_964575155.1. Classification (GTDB taxonomy): domain Bacteria; phylum Planctomycetota; class Phycisphaerae; order SM23-33; family SM23-33; genus CAZNSB01. Next base: position 32,175 of record CAZNSB010000002.1, read on the forward strand.
GTCAAGACGAGCAGCGCCGGGGCGTTTCAGGAGCCGTCGCCCTGAGGGCCCCCCCGGCGGGCCCGCAGGCGGTCGGCGAGGACGAACGGCAGGCACAGCAGCAGCACGAAGCCGAAGCCGACCACCTCCAGGAGCAGGAGGTACCACGGCCAGGGGAGGAAGAAGAACGGCGAGGCCCCCGCCGGCGGGCGGCAGAGGAACATGTAGTTAGCCCCCAGCAGCCGGTTCACCCCCGCCACCAGGAGCAGGTACAGGTTGGTGACGAGGACCACCCGCAGCACCGCCCCGCGCTTGGGGCGCAGCCGCAGCCCCCACGTGGCGAAGGCCACCCCCACCACCGTCAGCCCGTGGGCGATGAAGAACGCGAAGAACCAGTACGTGGGGAAACCCTCCCCCTCGGTCAGGGACGGCGTGAGGATCGCCTGCACCGTCCCGCCGAGCCCCCAGAAGTAGGCGATCTCGTAAACGTACTGGCTCCGCTTCACCAGCGTCCACGCCGTCAGGAAGATCGCCACCCCGCAGACGTGCAGCGGCAGGAACCGCCGGGCCCACTCCTCCAGCGGCGCGACCGCCAGGCCGTAGGCCAGGTACAACAGCTCGTTGGCCACCAGCACGCCCGCCAGCACCAGGCAGACCCCCCGGACGCGCCGCCCCGACCCCGCCCTCCGCGCCCAGCCGGCCACCCCCACGGCGAGCACGGCCGTCAGCGCCATGACCGCCACGTGCGGGAGGCCGAAGGTCTGGAACGAGTTTTCCGCCGCAAGCGTCATCGCCGCCGCTCCGCGGCAGAACAGAGCAGAGCGCAGGGCGGCGTGCAAGGCTTTTCGCCGGCGGCGACCCTCACAGCCGGACGCGGTTGCCCCCGCGCAGCATCTCGGTGGCATACAGCGTCCCCCGCCAGCAGACCCCTCCTCGGCGCCGGCCGACGAGTGCGGCCCGGAAGGTCAGCGCCACCAGCAGCGGGGCGATCACGGGGCCGGCCAGGATCGGCAGCAGCGGCGCCCGCGCCCACCGCCCCAGGCAGACGGCGGTGCAGGCGAACGCCCCCAGCACGGCCAGGCCGGCGTATCCGACGGCCCGCAGGGGCGCAAAGGCCAGCGGCAGGAGCGTCAGCAGCGGCGACAGCTCCAGGGCCAGCACGATCGCGGCGTCGATCACCGGGCGCAGCAGCCGGAAGCGCCACGCCGAGGCGTAGGCCTTTTCGGCGCCGCGGGCGGCCTCGGGGACGGAGCGGTACCACCGCAGGCCCACGGACCCGAACCCCGCCACCAGCGCGCAGCGGGCGCCGGAGCGCTTCATGAGCAGCCCCAGGCCCATGTCGTCGGCGACCTCGCGCCGCAGCCACCCCAGACCCTCCGTCGCCTCCAGCGCCGACCGCCGCACCAGGTTGAACGCGCCGATGCCGGCGTACGCCCGCGAGCCCGGCCGGCCGATCGACCACGGGCGGACGATGAAGACCAGGAACTGCCGCACGAACACGGAGACCAGCGCATCGACCGCGAAGCCCGCCGGCCAGCACTCCGGCAGGACCGCCAGGTGGTCGAGGCGGTCGGCGTGGCAGTGGGCGACGGCCTTGCGGAAGGTCTGGGGGCGGAAGTGGACGTCGGCGTCGGTGAAGAGCACGAACGCGCCGGTGCTGGCGGCGAGCCCGCGCTCCAGCGCGTGCACCTTCCCCAGCCAGCCCGGGGGAAGCTCCCCGACGTGCAGCGCCCGGACGCGCCCGTCGCCGCCGGCCAGCCGATCGATGATCTCGCCCGTGCCGTCCGTGGAGCGGTCGTCGACGAAGACGATCTCCAGATCGGGGTAGTCGGCCGCCAGGAGCGTAGCGGCGGCCGCGGGCAGCTTCTCCGCCTCGTCGCGGGCCGGGACGATCACCGACAGCCTCGGCCAGGTCTCCGGCGCCGGGTCCGCCAGCTCGACCAGCCGGGGCATCCCCCGGCGGATGCGGACCACCCCCCACCCCGTCCACAGCCAGTACAACAGGCTCACGGACGCGTAGGCGAGAAGCAGGGCTGCCAGCAGGGTCATGGGGGGCTTCCCGGGCGCGGGTCGGTGGGGGCGGGCCCGGCCCACCGGGCGGTGCCGATGGCGAAGTACTTGTTATGGAACGGCGGGTTCCTGCGGGCGGCGTACCACATCCGCCAGGAGCCGTCGCCCAAAGCCAGCACCGACTGGCTGGTGGTGTAGTTCGACTCCCACTCCCGCGTCGGCTCGGGGGTGAAGACCGGGCTGTGCGGGCTCTTGTGCCAGGTAAGCCCGTCGGTGCTCACCGCGAAGCCGATGGCCGTCTTCCTCCCCTTGGCCGCCCGTTTGTCCGTCGTCCGCCAATAGCTGCCGTACCACATCAGGTACACGCCCCCGGACCTCACCACGGTCGGATAGAACAGCCGGCCTTCTTCCCACTTCTGATCGACCACCAGCGCCGGTGCCTTGGTGACCCTCCACCGCCGCCCGTCGGGGCTTCGGGCGTGGCGGATGGCCCACGGCTCGGTCGAGAGGTCCACGTACCACATGCGGTAGGCGCCGGCCTCCTTGATGAGGGTGGGGGCGTAGACGTTTTCCAGTTGCCTGGCGGAGAGCCTCGACCACCTGACGCCGTCGGCGCTGGTGATCTGGTGCAGCGTGTGGAGGCCTTCGCTGGCGGCCAGGTCGGCGGCGACGAACCACATCCGCAGCCTGCCCTTCTCGCGGAGCACCGCCCCGCCGGGCCTCCGCAGCAGCGTCGGCGTGAGCACCGACCGCCTGCCGTCGCCGAACTCGAAGACCGCCTTGGCCGGGGACCTCGCGAAGGCCTTCCCGTCGGCGCTGGTGGCCAGCCCGAGGCGGTAGAGGCGCTTCTCCACGGGCCCGGCGGACCCGCTGTACCACAGGAAGTACGTTCCCTTCCGGCGGGCGACGCAGGGGGCGAGCAGGTGGGCTGCGTCGAAGGAGCCCTTCTCGCCGAGGGAGAGGACGGGCCCGGCGGCGTCTCGCTTCCACTTCTGCGGCCGGAGCCAGGTTGCCAGGCGCATCGGCAGCCCCAGCAGCGCCAGCTCGACCTCCGCGCCGTCCCGCAGCGCACGGGCCGGGCGGGGGCGGCCCCGCGTGAAGACGCGCAGCAGCGACTCCTTCTCCACGACCACCTGGCCTTCGTCGACCTTCCCGTCGGCGCCCCGGACGGCCCGGAGGTCCAGGCCCAGGTGCCGGGCGAGGAACGCGTACATCCCCGCCCGCTTCGACGGGCCGTAATCGTGCCCCTCGGCGGGCAGGTGGAGGTTCTCGACGAGCCCGGCCTTGCCGTAGAGGCGGTAGACGCTGCGGATGTACGGGTACTCCACCTTGGGGGTGTGCTTCGTCCAGTCCTTCCCGCAGGAGACGATCAACTGCGGGCGGGGGGCGGTGAGGGCGGCGATCTCGGCGTTGTTCGTCCGGTGGGTGGCGCTGGCGCGGATGGGCATGCCGCTCTCGCAGTTGCACCCGCCGTCGAACCTGGCCGAGACCATCACCACGGGCACGGAGACGGCCACGCGGGAGTCCACCGCCGCCAGCAGGAACGTCTGGGTGCCGCCGCCGGAGGCGCCGGTGACGGCGATCCGCCGGGGATCGACGCGGTCGAGGCTGAGGAGGAAGTCGACGGCCCGGATGCTGTTGATGGTCTGGAGGGCCAGGACGTGGCGCTCGCCGTGGCCGACCTGTCTGGACTCCCCCCACCCGACCATGTCGTAGGCGAAGACCACCGCCCCCATCCGCGCCAGCGTCGCGCAGCGGAGCTGCATGTCCGGGCGGAACCGCCCGCCCTTGAAGTGCCCGTGGGGGCACAGCACGCCGGGGGCGCGCTTCTTCGCCCCCGCCGGGCGGTACAGGTTCCCGGTGACGAAGAACCCGCCCAGCGACTCAAAGGCCACGTTCTCGACGGAATAGCCCCGGCGGGCCCGCCGGCTGTGGACGATCGGCCGCAGCGGGCACTTCCTCGGCCCCGGCGAGAGCTTCGCGCCGCGGAGGATGCCCTCGCGGATTCGCCGGGCGCGGGCCTGCCACTCCTTGAGGTTCGAATACGTCTTGGCGAACGTCTTCAACTGCTCCTGGCCTCCGCCGGCCCGCGCCTCGGCCGGCAAGCTCAGCGCCGCCGCGAGGGCGACCACTCGGGCGGCCGTCGCCGCCGGGGCGGGCAGGCGCTTCTGAACGCATCCGGCCAAGCGATCGCTCCTGGAAGGTGCAACCGGACTCCTCTACAGGGGATTATGACCGCGATCGCCCCGCCCGCAAGGGCGGGATTTCCGCAGCCCGCCCCGCCCGCCGGTGTACGACCAGTTTTTCTGGCAAGACATAGCTGGCTGGTTGACATGCTGTTGCGGCTTGCAGAGAGTAGAAAGTTGAAAGTAGACCGCGGGAGAAGTCTCGCTGATAGCCCATGATCGTTCGCCCCGGTATGCCTTGGGCCCTTCTTCTACTTTCTACTCACTACTTTCTCCCGCTCTGTGTGCGACATCTTTTCCTGCCAGGAAAAGATGTCGCACACCCCCGCCGCCCGGGGGGGATTGGCCGTGACCCGCGGCGCCCGGACCGTCTAGAATGAAACGGACAAGTGCCCAGGAGATGGCTTTGCAGGAGCTGAAACGCATCCGGCTGCACCTGAGCGGGCAGGTCCAGGGCGTGGGTTTCCGGCCTTACGTCTATCGCCTGGGGCGGGCCATGGGTCTGACCGGGTGGGTCTGCAACGACGCCGCGGGGGCGACGATCGAGGCCCAGGGCCGACCGGACGCGGTGGAGGCCTTCGCCGAGCGCCTCCCGGCGGAGCTTCCGCCGCTGGCGGAGCTGGCCGGCTGCCGGCGGGGGGAGCTGCCCGCCCGCCGCGGCGAGCGGGGCTTCCACATCCGCCCCAGCGCCGGCGGGGAGCTGGCCGACGCCCAGGTCACCGTGGACACGGCCACCTGCGGCGACTGCCTGGCCGAGCTGGCCGACCCCGCCGACCCGCGCCACCGATACCCCTTCATCAACTGCACCCACTGCGGGCCGAGGTACACCATCATCAAGCGCATCCCCTACGACCGCCCGAACACGACCATGGCCGACTTTGCCATGTGCCCGCACTGCGCCGGCGAGTACACCGACCCCGCCAGCCGACGCTTCCACGCCCAGCCGATCGCCTGCGCCGCCTGCGGGCCGAGCTGCTGGCTGACCGACGCCCGCGGCAGGCAGGTCCTCTGCGACGACGCCATCGCCGCCGCCGCCGACCTGATCCGCGCCGGGAGGATCGTCGCCGTCAAGGGCCTCGGCGGCTTCCACCTCGCCTGCCGGGCCGACGACGACCACGTCGTCCGGCGCCTGCGGATGCGAAAGGCCCGCGACGCCAAGCCCCTCGCCCTGATGGTCGCCGACATCGGCCAGGCCCGGCGGCTCTGCCGGGTCGACGCCGACGCCGAAAAGCTGCTCACCGGCGCCCTCCGCCCGATCCTGCTGCTCCCCCGCCGGCCGGACGCCCCGGTCGCCGAGGCCGTCGCCCCCGGCCTGGACACCCTCGGCGTCATGCTCCCGTACACCCCCATCCACCACCTCCTGCTGGGCGAGGGCCTCCCGCCGGTGGTGATGACCTCCGGAAACCTCTCCGACGAGCCGCTGACCCGGGACAACGACGACGCCGTCGCCCACCTGGGGCGGATCGCCGACGCGTTCCTCCTGCACAACCGGCGCATCGAGCGCAGCCTGGACGACAGCGTGGTGCAGTGGCGGCGGTCGGGGTGCGTGGTGCTTCGGCGGGCGCGTGGCTGGGCCCCCCGGCCGGTGGCGCTGGCAGCGCCGGGGCGGGCGCGGGCGGGGACGGGCCGGCCGGGGCCGACCCTCCTGGCCGTCGGCGCGGAGCTGAAGAGCGCCGTCTGCCTTTCCCGGGGGCGGCGCGCCGTCCTCAGCGAACACGTCGGCGACCTGAAGGACGGGCGGACGTACCGCCGGTTCATGCAGACCATCAACGACCTGGAGGACCTCTTCGACCTCCAGCCCGAGATCATCGCCGCCGACATGCACCCGGGGTACCTGTCCACCGAATACGCCCTGCGCCGCTCGGCGGGCGAGCTGGCCGGCCGACCGGCCGTGCCCCTCGTCCGCGTCCAGCACCACCACGC
>CAZNSB010000003.1:0-31430 GCA_964575155.1 uncultured Planctomycetaceae bacterium
GGGCGTGGTGACCGGCTGGATCGGGCTGCTGGATAAGCTCCGACGCGAGGTGGGTGCGGCCCACAGGTCGGGAGACCGTCTCTTGGGCGGTCTGAAGATTGCCCAGTTTGAGGCGGACTGCGCGAACATCCGGCGCGGCTTGCTGGCCGAGAGGCCGTATGCCCTTTGTCCGCACTGCGGGGGCAACGGGAGCCCCTGCAAGGTCTGTGGGGGTCGCGGCTGGCTGGGCCGCTTCGCCTATGACCACACCATCTCGGAGGCGATGAAGTGGTAACGGCTACGCAGAAGACGGGAATCGCCCTTCGCCCCTACCAGAGGCAGGCCGTCGAGGCGGTTTTGACGGCCTGGCAGGATCATACCGCGGCCCTGATGGTCATGCCCACGGGGACGGGCAAGACGATCACCTTTGGCAGTATTCTCGGCCGACGGCTTCACGAGGGCCGCGGTCTGGTCCTGGCTCACCGGGAAGAATTGATTTTCCAGGCGGCGAACGCCCTGGCCGGTATCACCGGCCACCGGCCGGACATTGAGATGGCCGAGTACATGGCCTCTCACAGCCTCTTTGACCGGGCGAAGCTGATCGTTTCGACGATTCAGACCCAGCTTGCCGGCAAGGCCAAGTGCCGCATGGAGCAGTTTGATCCGACCGACTTTGCGACAGTGGTTGTCGATGAGGCCCACCACGCAACGGCCGCCAGCTACCGCAAAGTTCTGGACTACTACCGCCATGCGGACATGCGGATTCTCGGCGTCACGGCCACGCCGGACCGTCACGACGAGGAGGCGTTGGGGCAGGTGTTCGAGGTAGCGGCCTTCGATTATGAACTGCCGGATGCAATTCGCGACGGCTGGCTTGTGCCCATTGTCACCCGGCAGATCGTTGCGGGCGGGTTGGACTTCTCGGGCATCCGCACCACCATGGGCGACCTCAACGCGCACGAGCTGGCGGCCGAGATGGAACGCGAGGAGGTGCTGCATCAGATCGCGTATCCGACGCTGGAACTGTTGGGCGACCGCAAGGCCCTCTTGTTCGCGGCAAGCGTGGCGCACGCCGAGCGGCTGGCGGAGATATTCAACCGGCACTGTCCGGGGCAGGCCGCCTGGATATGCGGGGCGACGCCCAAGGATGATCGGCGGGCGATGATGGACGCCTACCGCGCCGGCAAGGTGCGAATCCTCTGCAATGTCGATGTGGCCACGGAAGGCTTCGACGTGCCCGACATTGACGTGGTGGTGTTGGCCCGTCCGACCAAGAGCCGGGCGAAGTACGCGCAGATGGTCGGCCGGGGTACGCGCCCACTGGCGGGCGTCGCCGACGCCTACCACACCGCCGCCGAGCGATGTGCGGCCATCGCTGCCAGCCCCAAGCCCTGTCTCTGCCTGTTCGATTTCGTGGGCAACACCGGCAATCACCAGTTGGTCAGCGCCGCGGACCTCTTGGGCGGAAACTACAGCGACGAGGTGGTAGAGCTTGCCCGCGAACTTTTGGGGGGCAACGCGGCCGGAGAAACCGATGTTCGCGAGGCATTGGAGCGGGCCGAAGCGGAGATTGCGGCCAAGAAGGACAAACATCGCCGGCAGGAGCTTGCCGAGGCCAGCCAGCGGGCCCACCTTCGACCGCGCGTGCGATACAAGGCCAATGCACCGGAGGATGTCTTCGCCATGTTCGGCGCGACGCCCTGGCGAGAGCGCGGTTGGGAGAAGGGGCGGGCGCCCACACAGGCACAGGCGCGGGTGTTGATCGACAACGGGATCGACCCGGAGCAAACGAGCTTCGGCCAGGCCAAGCAGCTCATCGGAAGCATCTTCCAGCGGAGGAGGGATGGTCTGGTGAGCTTCAAGCAGATGCGGCTCCTGGAGCGCTACGGCGTGGATGCCCGGAGCTGGACCAAGGATCGGGCGAAGTACGCCATCGGCCGAATCGCCGGGGCGGGCTGGAAGCCGTCACAAATACTCCTCTTGGCCATCAGCCAGGAAGGGGGATAGGCCCATGTCACAGTACAGGCCCTTTACGCCGCTATGCTCGACATGCACGGCACAGCTCACGGCCGGGCGACGGCCGAAAGTGCATGCGGCGGCTGGGTGTGGCGAACTTTGCAGCCAACACCTCCAGGAGCAGCGGCGCCGGCACGCGCAGTGGGCGGAAAAGTCAACCATTGCCCAGGACCCGGCCGAGCCGCCAAGACCCCCGGCCAACCCCAGGCCGGGCTCTCTGCTGGCCCTGCCGCGCAGGGACCCGCCGCAGCCCAGCTATGCTAAGCGCCTCGAGGACGGCTTCGATCTTCTGATGGGAGACGGCCATGGTTGATCGCGAAGTGACAACTCCGCCGCTGAAGTGGCACGGCGGCAAGAACTACTTGGCCGCCTGGATTCAATCGCTTGCGCCGGAGGGCCGGTACATCCATCGAGTGCATCCCTACGGCGGGGGGCTCGGCGAGTTCTGGTCTTGGCCGCACGCGGGGATCAGCGAGGTCGTGAACGATATCGACGGGCGACTAACCAACCTGTGGCGCGTGCTCGCCTCCGAGTCACAGTTTCGCCACTTTGCTCGGGCGGCGCAGGCCACGCCGTTCTGTCAATCCGTGTGGGAGAAAAGCGGGGTTCCAACACTTGTTCTTCGGGATGATCCAGAGGGCGATTGGCGGGCGGCCTTGGTGTTCTTCATTCATGTTCGCCAATCTCGCCAAGGCCTGATGGAGAGCTGGGCCACGCTCTCCCGCAGACGTACCCGCCGGGGGATGAGCGAACAGGCATCGGCGTGGCTGTCCGCGGTCGAGGGCCTGCCTGAAGTCCACGCTCGGCTAAAGCGCGTAGTCATTACGAACATGGACGCGGTGAAGCTGATTCGGCAGCAGGACGGGCCGAAGACGTTGTTCTACCTGGACCCGCCCTACCTCGGCCCGGAACGGAGCACGCTGGGGACCTACGCGCACGAAATGACGTGGCCGGACCACGGGATTTTGCTGGAGGCCCTCGCGGGCATCGAGGGCTTCTTCATGCTCAGCGGTTACCACAACACCCTCTATGACGGCTGGGCCGAGCACAACGGCTTCATGTGCCACGAGCGGCGGATCGACAACAAGGCGTCCAGCGTCGCGAAGAAGCCCGTCAAGACCGAATGCCTCTGGACGAACTATCAACTGTTTCGGTGAGCCGAATGCTTCAGGTACAGCCAATTACATTTCGGGAGGCTTGCCGCTTTATCCGGGAGCACCACCGACACCATTTGCCGCCGCTTGGATGCAAGTTCTGCGTTGCCCTTAACGACGGGGAAGAGATTGTCGCAGTGGCCGTGGTTGGCAGGCCGGTGGCCCGGCATCTCGATGATGGCTGGACCGCGGAAGTGACCCGGTTGTGCACGAACGGAAAGAAGAACGCCGCGTCAAAGCTCTACGCTGCATGTAGCAAGGCCGCCTTGGCCATGGGCTATCAGAGAGTTATCACGTACATATTGGCGTCGGAGAAGGGGACAAGTCTGAGGGCCGCTGGTTGGGCAAAGATCGGCAGGCGCGGCGGGGGCCGATGGTCCAGGACAAGTCGCTCTCGCGTGGACGAGCATCCTATCGGACCAAAGACCCTCTACGAGGCCCCGCTGTTCGCGAGGAGGCGCATATGAGCGGGACTGCAACAGAGGGATGGGTGCGTGTGACGCGGCGGCGCCGCTGTCCGATCTGCGACCACCCTGATTGGTGTGGCATCAGCGAGGACGGAAAACTGGTCCACTGCATGCGCATCTCCGAGGGGGCATGGAAGGCAACTCCGGCCGGCGGCTGGCTGCACCGAATGGAGGATCATCCCGGCGGTTCGCCCGTCATGCCGCGCACAGCGCCGCCCCGCAAGCCCTATCTCCCTGTGAGCCGTCTCCAGGAGATGCTGGACCGGGCGAAGGCCAAGACGCGCGGCGCCGACCTGGAGCGGCTGGCGGCCCGCTTGGGGCTCTCGGCCCCTCCGCTTGTCCGCCTGGAGGCCTCTGTGTACGGGCCGGGGACGTGGGCCTTCCCCATGCGGGACGGCCGAGGCCGGCTCGCGGGGCTGCGCTTGAGGGCCGAGGCCGGCGGCTACTGGTGTGTGGCCGGCAGTCACCAGGGGCTCTTTATCCCCCAGCGGCTCCCGCCTCGCGGGCTCTTGTTGGCGGTCGAGGGGCCTACGGATACCGCGGCGCTGCTGGCCTGTGGTTTTGCAGCCGTGGGCCGGCCGAGCTGCCAGGGTTGCCATCGCCCGGTCTTGCGGCTTTGCGCGGGCCGGGACCTTGTGATTGTCGCGGATCACGACGAGCCCAAGACCCGCCCCGACGCCACGGTATGGTTTCCGGGACTGGAGGGTGCGGAGAAGCTCGCCCGCGAGTGTTACGCCCACGCGCGAACCGTCAAGGTGATTCAGCCGCGGCGCGGGAAGGACATTCGCCAGTGGTACGCCCTGGAGGCCGGCCGCGACCGGCCGGCCATCCTCCGGGCGCAGATCAGCACGGCGCCCCTTTGGAGACCATAGACAGGAGATTGCGATGGCTGACAAATGCCCGACGTGCGGAGCCGCGGCAACCGATCACCGTTCCGCTTCGCAGATGTTCTGGTGTGGGTCGTACTTCGAGTCTGGGGTTCTAAACGAGTCCAAGAAGTGTCTGCGTCGGCAGCTCGCCGCCCTGGAGGCCAAGAACGCCGCCTTGAACATCGCCCTGTTTCATGTTGAGAACGGATCAAAGCATCCTGACGAACGAATCCGCAAGTTGGTCGAGGCCGCCGAGGCGGCGAAGGAGACCGAGAATGGACAGTGAAGGCGCAGAACGGATCGCCGCCGAGCGGCGACGACAGGTTGAGGAGGAAGGCTACAGCGCAGAACACGACGACGAACACGACAGCGGCCAACTGGCGTCGGCCGCCGTGTGCTACGCTACGCCGCGACGCCTGTACGAGAAAGAGGATCACGCCACGGGCACGTCGTTCGATGACCCGTGGCCTTGGGAAGATCGGTCCGACGCTCGCTGGGGCAAAGGGGAAGACGCGCGTAACCCAGGCAATGTTCCCCCAGACCCCAAGACCTACACCGCCGCGGAGCGCGTAGACCTGTTGGTGAAGGCCGGCGCCCTCGTCGCGGCCGAGATCGACCGGCTACTCAGGGCCGACGCGGCCGGCGAGACGGCGGTGTGGCGAAAGAAAAAGCGTGAACGGGCCTAGCAACGACGAACGCGAGCGTCTCTTGGGGCTGGAGACGGAGGCCAGAAAGGCCGCGCTGTCGGGCGCGTTCGTCCCCGGCAAGCGAAGGAATCTCCTGCGCCGTCCCCTTGGGGCCGGGGCGAAAGGCACCCTTGCCGGCGGCCAGGAATGCGACCGCAACGCCCCTTGCCCCTGTGGCAGCGGGAAGAAATACAAACACTGCTGCCGGGCGGCAGGAAAGGCGTGGCGGAGAGCCCGCGCGAACAAGGAGCACGGATGATGCAGATAGGATACGTCGGCGCGCACCGGAGCCTTTCATTGGGCAGAGACCCGGCCTTCAAGGAGGTGCCAGTGCGCTTGTTTGAACTTGGACGCACTTGGTTCGATGGCTGGCACTATTTCATGGTGTTGGGTGCTCTGTCGCTCGCGTACTCGTGTTCGACAAAGCGTCCGCCCGCACAGGGGCAGAGCGATGGATTCGTACATCCGAGGACCACGAAGCTGCTATCAAAGATGCCCTTGGCGACATCGTGCTTTTCTTGGCCGACTACGCGGCGGTCCGTGGTCTGATTCTCTCTCAATGCGTCCACGAAGCTTGGGCCAAGGTGAGGCAAAGGGACTGGAAGGCAGACGCCGCCACCGGCAAGCCACTAACGGCGGGAGAGCAAACGCACGGCCAATGAGAGAGGCCACGGAAGGCAGGTAGGATGGCAAGCCTGAGATTCATAGACTTCTTCGCGGGGATAGGCGCTGGCGGCAAAGGCTTCGAGGAAGCTGGCCACAAATGCGTTGCAGTCATGGAGAATGATCGGACGTGCCAAGCAATCCTCTTGCATCATAGTCCTTCCGTGCCATTGTTCCAGGACGTCCGCTGGACCCTCCCGGCATTGCTACCCGTTGCGGACCTCTACACTATCAGCGACCCCTGCCAAGCGAACACCTGCGCCAACTCCCGCGCCAACAATGGGCGGCTGGCGCCAAGTTTCTGGCGGGACGCGTTCCGCTACATCCGAAGCCGTACGCCAGATTTTGTTATCCGTGAGAATCCGACGCATCAGAGGCGGAATGCCCCGTCCCGCCACGAATATGTTGCATCGGATCTGGAGAAAGTTGGCTATGTCTGCACGATCATCGACATGCAAGGCGGAGAGATTTCCGGTGTCTCTCGCCAAAGAACCTTCGTGTGCGCTGGTCTTGGAAGCGCCGGAGAACGTCTGCGAGAGTGCTTGGCTCGGCACCGTTGCGATAAGAGGAATTGGCCGAAGATTGGCTCGCCGGCGATCCCCTTTGCGGCTCTTACGTGTCACCCCTACCGATATGACAACCGTGACAATTTTATCCTTTACCGAGATGGACGAGTCCGGGTCCTTTCTCGCAAAGAACGGCTTCTGGCTCAGGGGCTCCCCGAAACGTGGCTCGACTGCCTTGGGGAAGTAAGCCTCATGAAGTGCGCGAAGCTGACTGGCAATGCTTGGCCAGTATTCATGGCCCGGTTCATCGGCCGCTGTCTCTACGAAGCCACGGAAGGAGACATATGAGCCGCCAAACTGACCAGAAGGGGTTGAGCAAAGCAACGGTTTCCGGGCTGTGCTGGGCGGTTTGGGCATGGTCTTTTGCGGAACAGCGGTGGGATTGGTTGCCGCTCTTCTCCTGTCGTCGGCTGGCGCGGGAACGAGCGCGGCTATTGCGGATGCTCGGCACCCCGGCCAGAGTTCGCCGTGTCCAAGTGCCCCCGCCAGAGCGCAAGGTGAATAGATGAAGCGAAGCCACATTGCCCTGGGGGACGCAATGGCGGTGAACGTGATGCGCTGGCTGGGAATACGAATTGAGATGGTCGAAGCTACGGAAGGTGTGATGCTGCCCATGGAGGCCCACAGTGATACGCAGTAAGGACATCCCGGCGAGGCTCTTATCCCGGTTGCAGGACTGGAACGACAAGAGACCGGTCAGAGCCAAGGGCATCCAGAAGGCCCACAAGATGAACAAGTGGGAGGCGGCGAAGGGCGAGGGCCTGGACGGGTAGATGGCTTACCACTGGATCGCATACGACGTGAACCTTCCGAGCAAGCCAGAGGTCTTTCGGCTCGCCCGGGAACTGGACCTCTCGCGCGAGATCGTCGTGGCGCGGCTGCTGGTTCTGTGGGCGTGGGCAGACAGCCAGACGACAGACGGCTATCTGGACGGCATGGAACCGGGCGACATTGACCAGGTGACCGGGACGGACGGCATGGGCAAGGCCTTGTTGGAGGTCGGCTGGCTGGTCCAGGACAACGGCGGGATTCTGCTTCCGAACTGGGAGCGTTGGAACACCTCATCAACCAAGGCCCGGCTTCAGGATGCCGCCAGAAAGCGGCGAGAACGGGCAGAGAGGAGCGCAGAATGAGACGCTACGTGTGTGGGCCTATACAAGCAGTTTCTTCTCTCTGCCGAAGCGGAAGTATATCCGGCATCCAGGGGGTCAGTACCCATTTCAGTCGGCGGTGGATTTGTGGATGCGGGGCTTGGTGCCGAGCTTTGATGGGAATACTTGGCGACTTCACGCCGGCCCTGGTGGAAGAGTGATATACGAGACGCAGGAACGGATGGCGGGCACACAGGGCCACGGCGTTGTTGTTGGTTAGGACACGAAGGAGCGCGTACATGAACCCCCGTCAAATGCCGGATACAGAGCGGGTCATACCGGAGGGGTCGGCCTCCACGTTCTCGGGAGAGGTGGTTTCCCTGAAGCGGCCCTTGGTGTCTACAATCAGGATGGGGGACATTGGCCACAGCCTGGCCTTGCAGTGCCGATTTAATGGCCATGTTCGGGAACTGTACTCTGTGGCGCAGCACTCCCTCTTGGTTGCCCGTGCCCTGGAGATATGGCATCGCGACAAGCGGCTAACCCGACTGGGGCTGCTGCATGATGCGGCGGAGGCCTACACCGGCGACGTGATTCGCGCCATGAAGCATGTGTGTCCGGGAGTACGGGAGATCGACGGCGGCTTGATGCGCGTTATCTACGAAGCCACTGGGGCGGGGGCGCCCACAGAGGAGGAGAAGGCGCTTATCAAGGAGGCGGATCGAACGATCCTGCTTTTGGAGGCCGAGGCGCTGATGCCGCCTGGCCGCGTCTACGACCCCTCTCCCGGCCGGCCGGTGGAGGGCATCTCGATTAGCCCTTGGTCGCCGGCCAGGGCGAAACGGGCGTTTCTGCGGACATGGGAATCTCTGAGGTACGAATGACCGCAACAGAGGGACCGAACCATTAACACTTGCCGGGTGCAGATCAGTGAGGCGGAGACGGATTACGCGATGGCCTGCCTCAAGCGCTGGCTGAAGGAATGTATTGAGAACAAGGGCCGCGGCGCTCTCGTCTCGACGCACGAAATTGCCGGCGTGCTGGCGGAGGAGTCCAGGGAGGTCCTGGACGCTCTTCGCGCGAACGCCCTAGAGGAGTTTAAGGCGAAGCTGTTGGACCTGGCCGTGGCCTGTGGGTTTGGCGTGGCCTGGATCGAATCCGAAAGACTGGACGGGCAGGAGACATGAGCAACGGCCGAATGCCCGCAATCACGCTCTGGCAGCCATGGGCGACGTGGATTGCCTGGGGATGGAAGACCATCGAGACGCGCATCCATGCACGCTTCGCCTGCCTGGAGGGGCGGCGCATTGCCATCCATGCGGGCAAGAGATTCGACGGGAAGGCGATTGACGCCGCCCGGCCGATCTTGTGGGTGCGGAATGGATGGCGGCTAGACATGGAGGTGTGGAAGCGGCGAGAGACGTACCCATACGGGCGGATTCTCTGCACCGCACACGTGGACGAGGCCCGATGGCTGAAGGCGACTGATTCGGCAAGGGCACTCTGCGATTGCTCGGCGGGGGACCTGTTCGGGTTGGTGTTGTCGGGGGCCAATCTGCTATCCGATCCGGTGCGAGCCAGGGGCTCACAGGGAATCTGGTATCTGACAGAGGCCCAGGAGCGGGCACTGTGCCCGGTCTTCCGAGAGAAAGGGGACACACCCGCGCCAATTGTCCGCCGAGGGATGGACATTCAACGGACGCTGTTTGGACCAGCGGCGGACGGGGATAGGACGGAAATCGGTCCACACTACACAACACCACAGACGGAGTTATCAGGGGAAGATCATGCTGGGTAAGAGCGCAAGCGTGGGGAGGGCGCGGTGTCCGGCGATACAAGAAGAGATCGACCGGCGGGTTGAGCACTATCAGCGTTCGTGGGAACTCTACGGGGAGATTCACTGGTTGACCCCACGGGTGAGGGAGGACCGGACGGCAAGGGCTCGGCGGCTTCAAGCAATCAGGGGGGCGAAGCGCCGGCAGGCGACGGCGGAGGCGCTGCGGGTCCTTCGCGAAACACAAACGGTCCCTACCTACGGCGGGAACACCACCCAGCCACACTAATCTTACTTTCCGCCGCAGGGAGCGTCGTTTTGTCTCGCAAACCAACTGGCCAACTACTGGGGAGAGCGACATTTGCATCGCAAAAAAGGGAACGTCGGCGGGCCGGAGGGCGCAAGGCCATATCTCCCCTACGCTTGGCGGCGGCAAAAAAATATCCAATTGCGTCTTTTTTTGTTGACACAAGTGCAGGTGTCGGCTATAATTAAAGTGAATTGAGGACGAAGACACACAACCGAATAGGGGCCGAACAGCAGCCGCCTCCGAGGGGGTAGCCCTCCTGGCGGAGATTGCGGGACAGCAGGTGGCGACGATGGTTCTGCGGGCGTTTGTTAAGCAGCCATACTCGACGCCGTTTGTCTTCGACGGCGGCACGGGTGTTGGCAAGACCTCGGCGGCGATTGCCCTGGCGGCGGAGCTGGGTTGCGACGTGGGAGAGGGCGAGTTCGGCGGGGTCTACCAGATTGCCAGTGGCGAGCAGACCGCCGACGCGGTGAGGGATGTTGCCCGGTGGATGGGGGCGATACCGTTTGGCGGGAGCGGCTGGAAGGTGGTTGTGTTGAACGAGGCCGACCGGATGCACCCCCAGGCCGAAGCGGTCTGGCTGGACGTGCTGGAGCGTCTGCCGGCGAGAACGGTGGTGGTCTTCACCACGAACAGCATCGGGCGCATGAGCCAGCGGTTTCTGGACCGTTGCGAGCGGGTCTACTTCGTCAGCCAGGCGGTTGCCCTGGAGCCGGAGGCCAGGGGCTTCATCGAGCGGGTTTGGCGGAGGGAGACGGGGGAGGAGATCGACCCAGCCATGGCCGCGTGGATCCTGGAGCAGTCGGTTGTGGAAGGCGAAGTGAGCTTCCGTCGCATCCTACAAAACATCAAGCGGGCCCTGGCGGCCGGCTGATGGTAAGGGAGACTGGACCATGCGCATAACAGGGAAGTTTGCGGAAGCGGCCAGCTCGGCGGCCATGCACGCGGCGGCCGAGTATCTGGAGAAGCACGGCCTGGAGGCCGAACCGGAGGCGGTGTGTTCCTGCATCCGGGCGCACGTGAAGGCGAGGATGGGCGAGGCCCTCCATGATGCCAGGGAGGCGGCCGATGCCGGCATGACGAGGATTGCCACGGATACGTTTCTGGCGACGATGGCCCTGGCTGGCATCGAGGCGGCAAAGGAAGCAGGTGTGCCGAGAAGGGAGAGGGCGTGATGAAGCGACCGGGCAGACGGGTGACGTTTCTTTTGCTGGCCGCGCCCATGGTGGCTCTGATGATGTTGGCGCAGGCGACGGGCTTGCTGCCGGCGGGAGCGACCTATGCGACCAACCTGATATGGGGCGGGATCGCGATGTTCCTGGCCTGGCGATGGTGTGAACGCGGAAAGGGTCGATGAAATGGGCGAGCCACGAACGGATTCGGACGCGGAGCTTGACCGCATACAGCAGGTGATTCTCTGGATGGTCAGCGGCCTTTCGGAGAAGGGTCTGCGGGACGCGGCCGAGGGCAAGCTGGGTCTTGGCCCTTCGGAGGTCCCGGAGTTGCTTGCCGAGGCGCGGCGAAGGTTGACGGTCGCGGCAGAGTACAACCGCGACGAGATGATCGGAACGGCGCTCACCCGACTGAATGACATCTATGGGCGCTGTGTGCGGTCGGAGGATTGGGCCAAGGCACTCCAGGCGCAGAAGGAGATCAACCGGCTGGCCGACCTGTACGCCAAGCAGGCGCCGGAGGATGTTGCCGGCGGCGGGGAGGACGGTTCGGGCGAACTGGAGGGCATTGCCCAGCACCTTCTGCCACTGGGGCTGTTGTCGGAGGAATATCCGTTGAGTGAACACGCGAGGGTCGCGGCGGAGAGGATTCGGGATGGCCAGGGGAAGGCCCCAACACGACGGGAGAGAAAGACATGAGCAAGCGAAAGACGATTTACACCATGGGCTATCAGGGCTGGACGCCGGCGGCGTTTTGCCGTGCTGTTCGGGCGAGGGACGGGCTGTTGGTGGACGTTCGGTACGCGGCCCGGTCCAGAAACCGGGCCTGGACGAAGAGCGCGCTGCTGGAGGAGTTCGGCGAGCGATACCTGCACGTCCGGGACCTGGGCAACGTCAATTATCGGGCTGTGGGCCGCCCGATAGAGATTGCGGACCTGGAGGCCGGGGCAAAAACCGTGGAATCCCTCTTGACGATGGTTCCGGGCGCCCTGATCTTGCTGTGTGCGTGCAAGGATGTGGCAACCTGTCATCGCAAGGTGGTGGCGGACGCCCTGGCGGAGAGATTCGGCATGGATGTCGAGCACATTGAACCGCCGGCCGAGCCCCCGGGCCTGTTCGACTAGAGGAGCCCCTGCGCCGCTGGTGTAAGAGCACGCTCGCCGTCCAGGCGAGAGGACGTGGGCCGAAACCCATGGCGGCGCTGTACGATGTTCGTTGGAGCCATCAATCAGCAGATGCGGGCCGTGCTGGATCAGCTTGCCAAGGGCTGGGCCGGGCGGGACGTGTACGTGGCGTGCAGCGGTAACTTCACCGTGGAGCGCGTTCTCGCCCGCCACGGCGTCGGGGCGATTCACTCGAATGATGTGTCGATCTATTCCTGTGCCCTGGGCTGGCGCCTGGCCGGGCAGGTGTTGGACTATCAGATTCGCCTGGACAGATGGGCCTGGCTGAAGCCCTACCTCGATGGCGGGCTCGGAACGATCGCGACGCTGCTCTTGCTGACGACGGTTGCCCAGCATGACCGCGAGGGCGCGTATCACAAGCGGATGCTGGACGCCTACCGGCGCGGTTTTGGCGACCTGCATGCCAAGACCCGCAAGCGTGTCTCCAAGGCCCTGAAGGGGCTCCGCGTGGACAGCTTCTACGCCGGGGATCTTCGCGATTTCGTGGCGCAGGCGCCTAAGGCGGGCACGGTCTGTCTGTCCTTCCCCCCGACGTACCGCCGGGGCTGCGAGCAGGCCTACCGCCGCATGGAGAGCATCTTCGCGTGGCCGCGACCGCGATATGAGATGTTCGGCCCCGACGATTTCCCCACCTTTCTCCAGGGCGTCCGCGCCTTTGACCAGTGGGTGACCAGCACGGATCGGCGGGTGGAGGATGCCGAGGCCAACCTTGTTGCGGAGGTACAGACCTCTCGGCGAAGCCATCCGGTCTTCATGTACTCCAACGCCACCGGCGTTCACCGGCTCAGTCGGCCGGTGGTGCGAACGGCGCGCCTGCCGTGGCGGCCGTGTGTCGGGCAGGTCCAGGCGCCCCTGCGGATCGTTCGGACGGACAACGCGACGCTGGAGGCGATGCGCAGTCTCTACCTCGGCAGAAACATCGTGACGAGTGCGGCCATGCGGTGTTACGCGGTGCTCGCCGGCGACGGCGCGCTGATCGGGGCGCTGGCGTTCAGCCTGCCCCGTCCGCGTGGTCTGCCGGAAAGCGTCTGCCAGATGTATCTGCTGGCGGACTTCGCGGTGCGGCCGAGTCCTCACAAGCGGTTGAGCAAGCTGATTATAGCGTGCGCCCTGTGTCGGGAGATTCAGACCGACCTGGAGCAGTTCGCTTGCCGGCGGATTGCAAGCATTGGCACAACGGCCTTTACCGATAGGCCGGTGACCATGAAGTATCGCGGCGTGTTTGACCTCTACAACCGGGCGCCGGGCCGCTTGAACTATACCGGGGCGGCCGGCAAGTGGAACCTCTCGGAGGCCCTGGCATGGTGGACAAGGCTGCACTCGGCAAAGTGAATCGCAAGCTGGCGAAGGCGGGCCTGTCAATCGCGTTCGTCCCGCTGGATCAGTGCGAGCTGGCGGAGAGGAACGCCCGCTACATGAAGGCGGAGCAGTTTCAGCAGCTTGTCCACAACGTTCGCCAGGACGGCCAGCTTACCAGTGTTCCCTTCGCGGTCAAGCAGGGGAAGAAGTACCTAATCCTCTCCGGCAACCATCGGGTGCAGGCGGCGAGGGAGGCGGGCTTGTCGGAAGTGCTCGTTCTCTACACGACGGCGAGGCTGAACCGCCAGGAGAGGACGGCGATACAGCTCTCCCACAACGCGATAGTCGGCCAGGACGACATGACGATCTTGCGGGAGTTGTACGACGAGATCGGCGACATTGCCCTGCGCGAGTACAGCGGCCTTGACGATCTGGCCCTGGGGAATATGCAGCCGCCGTCGCTGGACCCGCTTTCCGAGGAAGGGCTGGGCTACCGGGCGGTGACCATAGCGTTTCTGCCGGAGGAGGCGGAGAGGATCGAGGGCGTCCTGGAGGTAATTCTTCGGCGGACGGCCGGCGACAAGACCTGGCTGAATCGCTTTGGCGAATATGATCGGTTCCTCGATGCAATCACCGCGGCCAAGGAAAAGGCTGGCGTCAAGAACACGGCGACGGCCTTCGGATTTCTGCTGGACTTGGTGGAGCGCCACCTGGACGAACTGCCCGGGCCGCCCGCGAAGAAGAAGTAAGGACGAAAGCATGGCGAAGACCAGGGCGGCAGGGAGGCGAACGTCCACCGCGGCGGCATACCATCGAAAGAGAGCCGCCGCCGGAGAGCGGGAGCGCCGCCTGAGCTTCGCCGGCCGGGAGATTGGACCCATTCCCCCGGTTGCCGATTCCGACCGCAAGGCCGCCACGCTGGGGAGTTTTCGCCTGTTTTGTGAGGCCTACTTCCCCAAGCGATTCTATCTGCCGTGGTCGCCGGACCACCTGCGCATCATTGCCAAGATCGAGCGAAGCGTTACGCAGGGCGCGCTCTTGGCGATGGCAATGCCTCGCGGTGGGGGCAAGACCACGCTCTGCGAGGTCGCGTGTATTTGGGCGGCGGCCGTGGGCTCGCGGAAGTTCGTGTTTCTTCTCTCGGCGGTGAAAGAGGACTCCGTGGCGAACCTCACGAATATGAAGACGGAGATGTCTCGTAATGACACTCTCCTGGCTGACTACCCGGAAGTGTTCTATCCAATCTGGTGTCTGGAGAACGAGGCCCGGCGTTGTGTCGGCCAGCTCTATTGTGGCCAGCCGACATTCATCCACTGGGGCGCCGCGCGGGTTGTTCTGCCTACGATCCCGGGCAGTCGAGCCTCGGGAAGCGTTATTCACACGGCTGGTCTGGAGGGCCGCATTCGCGGGGCGATGCACGTTACGCCAGAGGGTGAGGCCATCCGGCCGGACCTGGTGATTCTTGACGATCCGCAGACCGATGAGAGCGCCCGGAACATCGACCAGTCCGAGAAGCGACTGCGGATCATCAATCAGGCCGTTCTCGGCCTGGCCGGCCCCAAGCAGCGATTCGGAGCCATCATGCCGTGTACGGTGATTCAGGCGGGCGACCTGTCGGATACGCTCCTGGATCGTAAGCGACACCCTGAGTGGCAGGGCGAGCGGACGAAGATGGTGTACGCCTTTCCGAAGAGCAAGACCGCGCGGAAGTTGTGGGACGAGTACGCGAGCATTCTGAAGGAAGACCTTGCGGCGGACGGCGATGGTAGTGTCGCGACGCGCTTCTACACAGAGCACCGCAAGGCCATGGACCGGGGCGCGCAGGTCGCATGGCCGGAGAGGTTTCGGGCGGGTGAGATCAGCGGCCTCCAGTGCGCGATGAACCTGAAGATTCGCGACGAGGCCGCGTTCTTTGCCGAGTACCAGAATGAGCCATTGGACCTGTCCGAACTGGGCGAGATGCTTACCGTCCAGCAGATTGCCAGTAAGACCAGCGGCGTCAAGCGGGCCGAGGTCCCCGGCGCGTGTGTGCGGGTCACCGCGGCCATCGACGTGCACAAGCGGCTGCTCTACTGGGTGCTGCTGGCTTGGGGCGAGGGCTTCGCCGGCTCGGTGATTGATTACGGCACTTACCCGGATCAGAAGCAGCGGCGCTTCACGGAGCGGTCGGCCCCCCGGACCCTCGGCCGGGCGCATCGCGGCATGGGGCCGGACGCGGCGATTCAGGCCGGATTGGAGGTCCTGATTGAGCAGCTTGCGGGCAGGGAGCTTCGCCGCACGGATGGAGCCGTGTTCTATGTGGAGCGATGCCTGATTGACGCGGGGCACAAGCCGGAGCTTGTGGAGGCGGCCATTCGTCGGTCCGGCCGGGGGGCCGTCTTCCAGCCCTCGCGGGGCCTGCCGATCAAGGCAACGAGTACGCCGTGGGAGGAGTACAAGCGCAAGAAGGGCGAGCGGCGAGGGGCGCATTGGAAGATTCCGAGGCCGGTGAGCCGGCGGGCGCTTCGCACGGTTTTCATCGACGTGAACTTTTGGAAGACCTTTGTCCACTCGCGGCTGGCCACCTCGGCCGGCGACCCGGGATGCCTGGAGCTGTTCGGGCGTTCCGCTGAGCAGCATCGCATGTTCGCCGAGCACCTCACGTCGGAGTTTCCAACGGCCGTGACGGCCAGGGGCCGCACCGTGGAGGAATGGGCCTTGCGGCCGGGTGCCGGCGACAACCACTGGCTGGACTGCCTTGTGTACGGCTTGGTGGCCGAGAGCCTGAGCGGTGGCGCCCTGGCAGGAATGCCGGCGGCGCGGGCTCGCAGGGGCGCTGGCCGCAAGAGGGTGAAGCTGAGCGACCTACAGAAGCAGCGACGCATGGAGGCGCGAAGATGATGGGCAGTGGCAAGCGTGCTGTTGACGATCCCGGCTCCGGCCGCCCGCCTGAGAAGAAAGGGCTGGTCTGCCGGCACTGCGGGTGTGCGCATTTCTACGTGGTCTACACCCGTCCGACAAAGGGTGGCATTCGCCGGCTTCGCCAGTGCCGGTACTGCGGGCGGCGGATGCTCACGAGGGAGACGGCGTAGCGCCCGGCGGCTGGGGAGACACCTTAAAAAAACCGCCCGACACACACACAAAATCTGATTTTTTCCTTGACTGGGTAGACGCAATCGCATATAATCTAATGTAAGCATGGGAGAATGAAAGATGAACGACAGTCGGCGAAAACGCATCGTGGAGGCGGCAGAGCAACTCCGAACGATCAGCGAGGCGATTCGGGATATTGCGGCCGAGGAGCAAGAAGCCTTTGACAACATGCCCGAGTCGATTCAGGCCTCGGACGGGGGCCAGAAGATGGAAGAGGCCGCCATGGAGATCGAGACGTTGGCCGATGATGCCGCGAACACGGCAGACGAGCTGAAGGCGCGGGCGTGGACGTACGTGCCGGGGTTCCGGTCCCCGGCGCCCCGGCTGGCCACGCCAACCGGGGCGCCGGGGCCTGGATGGGCCATGCCCGAGAACTGAAAGGATCATGTTATGAAACCGAGCGAACTGAAGCAGGTGTTGGACAAGACGATTCCGGCCGGCCGGCCGATTCTCATCGTCGGGCCGCCGGGCGTGGGCAAGAGCGACATCGTTGCCCAGGCGTGCGCGGAGACGGGAGCCGCGCTGCTGGTCAGCCATCCAGTGGTCAGTGACCCCACGGACTACAAGGGGCTCCCGGGCATCGTGAACGGCAAGGCGGAGTTCTTGCCGTTCGGTGACCTTCGCACGCTGATCTCGCCGGCGGGCCGGACGGTGTGTTTCCTGGACGATCTCGGCCAGGCCCCGCCGGTGGTCCAGGCGGCGGCGATGCAGCTCATTCTCGCCCGCCGCGTGAACGGCCACACCGTCAGCGACGAAGTGACGTTCGTGGCGGCCACGAACCGCCGCGAGGACAAGGCGGGCGTGACGGGCATCCTGGAGCCGGTCAAGAGCCGCTTCGCTACGATCATCCACCTGGAGCCGGACCTGGAGGATTGGTGCACGTGGGCGCTGGGCCACGGGATGCCGCCGGAGCTGGTGGCCTTCATCCGCTTTCGGCCGAACCTGCTTCACGACTTCAAGCCGACGAGCGACATGGTAAACACGCCCTGTCCGCGGACGGTGGCGAACGCCGGGGCGCTGTTGAGCCTGGGCTTCATGGACCATGACGTGATCGCCGGGGCCGCCGGCGAGGGTTTCGCGGCGGAGCTGATGGCGTTCCTGAAGGTCTGGCGGAAGATGCCTTCGCCGGCGGCGGTCCTGATGGACCCCGACGCGGGGGAGATTCCCGACGATCCGGCGACGCTCTACGCCCTCTGCGGCGCCCTTGCCGCACGGGCGAGCGACCAGACGGCCGAGAACCTGATGCGCTACGCGATGCGGCTCTCGGAGGCCGGCAACATAGAGTTCAGCGTCTTGCTTGTGCGGGACGCGACGAGGCGCTTCGACGGCGTGGTCAACTGCGCGGCGGGTGTTAAGTGGATATCGCGACACAAGAACGTGTTGGTGTAGCGGTGTTGGCACGCAGGAACCATGGACACCTTGAACGGGAGATCAGCCATGAAGGACGATGCAACGACAATGACGCTGGACGCCGCTCCGACCCGGATACAGGACCGGGCGCTGTTGGCGAAGCTGAGCATTTCACAGTGGACGGCCCGCAAGAAGGACCGGGCTGTTACGCGCGATGCGCAGGAGAGATGGAAGGCCGACACCGATAGTGGCCGCTACACAAAGGACCTCTTGGCGGGCGCGGCCCTGGATGCCATCCGTTCGGCGGCCAGCACTGCCAGGAAGCTCCATAATCACTTTACCCTGCCGTGGGGCGACGATGGCGAGCGGATTCTGCCGGCGGACGGCTTCATGGCCTATAGCCAGCAGATGCGGCAGTGCAGGTCAGAGTTCGAGACAGCGGTCACCGATTTTCTGGCGGCCTATCCCGGATATGTCGAGCAGAGCAAGGCCCGCTTGGGGGAAATGTTCAGAGGAGAGGACTACCCCGCGGCGGCGGACATGGGGGACCGCTTTGAGTTCGGGGTCAGTTTCCTCCCGCTGCCGAACGCCGAGGACTTGCGCCTTGGCATCAGCGAGGAGGGAGTTGAGCGTATTCGCAAGGATACCGAGAGGCAGGTTCAGGAGGCGACGGCGGAGGGCATGCGCGACGTGTGGCAGCGGCTCTACGATGCGGTCAATCACATGGCCGAGCGGCTCTCCGAGCCGGATGCCATCTTCCGGGACAGCCTCGTGGGGAACGTGAAAGAGCTGATCGACGTGCTGCCGCTGTTGAACCTCACGGATGATCCGAACCTGGAGGCGATGCGGCGGACCGTTGCCGAGTCGCTCGCCGGTCGCAAGCCCGAGGAGCTTCGGCGGAATAAGGACGAGCGACGGGAGGCGGCCCATAAGGCGGGCGAGATTCTGTCCGCCATGGGGGCCTTCATGGGAAGTCCGCAGGGGCAGGGGGACGAGGAGGCGACGAAATGAACGGCCGGGACACCATGACGAAGGCCCGGGCGGGGCTGATCCTGGATCATCCGTTCTTCGGCAGCCTGGCGATGAGGCTGGAGCTTCGACGGGACTATGGCATCCCCACGGCGGCGACGGACGGTGAGACCTTGACCTACAACCCGAAGTGGACGGCCGAACTGGAGCTTGCCCAGCAGAAGGCGCTCCTGGCCAAGGCCGTGCTTCACGCGGGCCTCGGCCACGTATGGCGAAGGGGCGGGCGGGACGAGGGGCTCTGGCAGAAGGCCTGTACTATGGCGGTCCTGCCGATCCTGGAGGATGCCGGCCTGTCGCTGCCAGTCGCGCCGGGAAGCGTCTCGCTGGCCGTTCCGGCCGAGGCCAAGGCGGCGGAGGAGTTCTACGAGACGCTACGCGCCCGAAAGGGGCCGGGACAACCCCAACCCCGAAAGCAGCGCCAGAGCCAACCTGGAGGCCAGGGGAAGGGCCAAGGCAAAGGCGGGCAACAGGGCAAGGGCAAGCAGCAGGGCCAGGGCGGGGCCGGTGGCTATCAGAGCCCGGTCGCCGTCCAGGATGCGCTCCAGCAGTCGCCGGCGGAGAAGAAGGCGTCACAGCAGGAATGGAAAGTGGCTGTTGTCCAGGCGGCCAATGCCGCAAAAATGATGGGCAGGCTGCCGGGCGAGCTAGCCAGGATGGTCAAGGAAATCACCTCTCCGCCGATGGACTGGCGGCGGGTGCTGGCCGATTTCCTCCAGCACGCCAGCCGCAACGATTACAACTGGTGTCGGCCGAACCGCCGACACCTTCAACGGGGCATCATTCTCCCCAACCTCTACAGCCGCGACCTTGGCGAGGTGGTGATTGTGATTGACACTTCCGGCAGCATCGACGAGCCCGCCTTGAACAGCTTTGCCGCGGCCGTGAGCGACATCCTGGAGGCCTTCGACGTGACGGTCCGCGTGGTTTACTGTGATGCGAAAGTCCAGGGCGTTGAGGAGCACTGCCGGGCCGACCTTCCACTGAAGTTTGAGCCGAAGGGTGGCGGCGGCACTGACTTTCGCCCGCCCTTTGCGTGGGTTGAGGAGCAGGGCCTTCAGCCCACGGCGCTGATTTACTTCACCGATCTGATCTGCCGGCGGCATCCGCCGGACCCCGGCTATCCGGTCCTGTGGCTCGTATGGGGCACGCACTACCGCGAGGTCAGGAAGCCCGTGTTCGGAAAGATACTGCCCATGGAGCCGGCAAGGGCGCCGGCCCAGGCGGGCTAGGAAGGAGACGGTGAGACATGGCACTGACGAACAAGGCGGCGGTCAAGGCTTTCATCCTGGAGAACGCCCAGCGGTTGCGCCCGGGCTGGGACTGCACGCGGGTTGCCCGGGAGGCGCTGGAGAACTATGATCGGCGCCTGGCGGCGATGATTCGCGCGGACATCCGCAGCCACCCCAGCGGTTGCGGCAAGACTTTTCGGCCGTAGGACAGGAGCTTGTCATGAGAGATGATTGGCTCTATGACCGGACCCGTGTTTGGTGGTCCGGCTGCGGGGCGGGGGCGCCCGGCAACGCGATTGCCGAGGACGAGGACCTTGGCGTTGCGGTGGTCCTGTTCGCGGAGACCTACGGCCGCCTGCCAGACCGCTACGAGCGGCTGGGATTCCGCCGGGGCTGCCTGGTCCCGGAGTTTTACGGGCGGTCTGTTTTTGGGCTTGACAGGGCAGAAGCAATCGCATATACTGAGCCGCGAGATGGGCAGGATGCGAACTGATTGGATCGGACTTGCGATTGGCTGTGGTCGTCTGGTGTGGGCGATTGTGGTAGCGGCGATTCTCCTGTTGGCTATTCTGCGATTGTGCGAGTGAGGATGCGGGATGGGCGTTGAGACACAATGCGACATACGGATGTTTGGCCAGCGCGAGATTCGCGAGGCGAAGGAGCACGCGCGGGCCGGCGGCCAGGCCCTACACGTGTGGCGCTGTCCCGGCGGCTGGCCGGGGGCGCCGGCGTGTTTTCGCAAGGCCGCCGAGCGGGGCGAGCCATGGGCGCATCTCTTTGACGCCGACCCAGTGAGGCTGGTGGAGACGGCCCATCGCCTCGGCGTGCGCATCGTTCGCCTGCATGGCGACGGCTCGCCCTACCACGTGGACCTGTGCGGCCGGCCCCTAGAGAAGGGGATGGGCCTCTGCGGTGCGGATGCGCCGCCGGAGACGCTTCGGCAGCTTCCACTCTTTGCCACGGGTGCATGATGCCCGAGGAGCGGTACGCGACGGAGAGGTTTCGGCACCGGCTGCGGGCCGCCCGGCAGAAAGTCGGCTTGACTCAGGCGCAGGCGGCCGAGAAGGCGGGCTTTGAACAGCCCCT
Organism: uncultured Planctomycetaceae bacterium; assembly: GCA_964575155.1. Lineage (GTDB taxonomy): Bacteria > Planctomycetota > Phycisphaerae > SM23-33 > SM23-33 > CAZNSB01. The sequence goes on from CAZNSB010000003.1 coordinate 21,057, forward strand.
CTGGAGCAGTTACGAGCGGGGGCTCAGGGTTCCGAGCATCTCTCAGGTCTACCGGATGGCCGCGGCGATGAAGATCAGCCCGAAGCGGCTCATTTGAGGGGCAGATTGTTCCATATCTGTAACGCGGGGGCGGATTTTGTGCCTTGACGATGGTTCTGATCTGCCGGACGATGGCCCGCGGAAACGACGATCCCGTGTGAGATCGGCGATGTATAGCAAGAATCAAATATGATCGCGAGTGGCAAGGTGGCGGGGGCGCCAAAGCCCGGCGCCCCCATGCCGAGCCGCGACTGACAATCGAGAATGCCCGCGAACCGGGCCGGCCAGCCCGGAACGTGTGAGAGAGACACGTTGCCCCACCTTCACCTGCGCAGGTGTGGAGGTGGGGTTTTTCGTGGGGCGAGAGAGAAATGGCTGACAAGCTCACAAGCAAGATCACGGAGGCGGCCGGCGGACCTCGCCGGGTGCAGACCCGTGGCTTGACAGTGGAGCAGCAGCCTCTCCCGGACCTGATCGCCGCCGATAGGCATTTGCGGGGCACTGCTGCCGCCAAGAAAGGCCTTGGCGTTCGCCTTGTCAAGCTCACCCCCCCGGGAACCACATGAGTCGCGCAGCCCACAACAGCACCGGAGTTGTAACGGCCGAGACTTGGCGGCGCGGCTCGGCCGAGATGTTTCCCGCGCTGTCGCGGCGGAGGCATGGCGTGGCTGTTCGCCGGGCGACCGCCCGTTATGACGCGGCGCAGATCACCGCGGACAATACGCGGCACTGGGCCAATGCCGATGCGCTTTCGGCCGATGCGGCCAACAGCGCCGGTGTTCGCCGGCTTCTCCGCAACCGGGCGCGCTACGAGGTCGCGAACAACAGCTATGCGAAGGGAATGGTTCTTACCCTGGCGAATGACCTGACCGGCACCGGCCCCCGCCTGCAATGCCTCACCGAGAGCGACCGCTTGAATCGCGAGATCGAGTCGCGATGGAAAGTGTGGGCGAAAGCGATTGGCCTTGCGGCCAAGCTGCGGACGATGCGCCACGCGCGGGCTTCGGACGGCGAGGCGTTCGGCCTGCTGATTACCGAGCCGGACCTGCCGACGCCGGAGACGCTCGATGTAAAGCTGATCGAGGCGGACCAGGTTGCCACGCCGACGCCGTGGCTGTCGGCCAATCAGGTCGATGGTATCGAGCTGACGCCCACGGGTCGGCCCCGGGCCTACCATCTCTTGGCCAGCCATCCGGGCGCCACCTGGAAGCCGTCGCTGGGCTACCGCACGGTGTCCGCCGCGGCCGTGGTGCACTGGTTTCGGGCCGACCGGCCCGGACAGCACCGGGGCATCCCCGACATTACGCCGGCCTTGCCGCTGTTCGCGCAGCTTCGCCGCTACACGCTGGCCGTTCTGGCCTCGGCCGAGACGGCCGCGGAGTTTGCGGCCGTGCTCTATACTGATGCCCCAGCCGACGACGAGGTTGACCACGACATCGCAACGATGGACGTGGTGGAGTTGGAAAGGCGGATGGCGACGGTGCTTCCCGAGGGCTGGAAGCTGGGGCAGATCAGGGCCGAACAGCCCACCACAACTTACGCCGAGTTCAAGAAGGAGATTCTCAACGAGATCGCTCGCTGCTTGAACGTCCCCTACAACGTCGCGGCGTGCAACTCCGCCGACTACAACTATGCCTCGGGGCGCTTGGACCACCAGACCTATCACCAGGGCATTCGCGTTGAGCGCGAGAACCTGGAGGCCGTTGTTCTGGATCGCATCCTGATGGCGTGGCTGGCCGAGGCCGTTCTGTTGGAGGAGAACGCGCTGCCGGCCGAGGCCGGGGTGTCTTTGCCACACCAGTGGTTTTGGGACGGTATGGAGCACGTGGACCCGGCGAAGGAAGCGGTGGCCCAGGAGAGGCGGCTGAAGAACAACACTACCACGCTGGCAGACGAGCACGCCAAGCAGGGCAAGGATTGGGAAACGCAGCTTCGCCAGAGGGCGAAGGAAAAGAAGCTGATGCAGGAATTGGACCTGGAGCCGGCCGAGAAGCCCACCCCGGTCGAGAAGAAGGGAGCCGTGAGTCATGCCGTTGCCTGAGAGGCGAAAGGGCGAGCCTCACGAGAGCTTCGTTGTCCGTTGCCTGGCCGACGCGGAGATGGTTCGCGACTATCCCGACCTGGAGAAACGCCGGGCCGCCTGCGAGAGGCAGTGGTTCACGACGGAGGCGAGCGGGGGGGCGGACCTCTTGACGGCCGCCGCCGCGAGTGAGGGCGTGAGTATCGAGGCGGCGGCGGGGGAACCGACCGGTCCCCGGAAGATCACGCTTCGCGCCTACAACGGCGGGCCTATGAGGATCATCGGCTTTCCGGCGCCGGTGCTTGTCGATCTTGTCGGCCTGCGGTCGCGTGGCAAACGGCCGATCCTTCACGAACACAGCGCCTACCGCCCTGTGGGCCACACCACGGATGTTCAGATCAGCGCGACGCGCGTTGTGGCGATTGGCCTGGCCTCGGGCGCCGGGCAGGTGGTTCGCGACATTCTTGCGGCCGCGGACAACAAGTTCCCCTGGAAGGCGAGCATCGGCGTGGACATCGAGCAGCTCGTCTTCCTGGACAAGGGAGAGAAGCTGGACGTCAACGGCCGCAGTGTGACGGGGCCGGCCTATGTGATTCGGCGCGGCCTGCTGCGCGAGATCAGCGTTGTGGCCCTGGCGGCGGATGATACGACTTCGGCGCGGCTTGCCGCGAGCGCGGGCATCGTACAAACCCTCTTGTCGGAGACGAGAATCATGGACGAGTTTGAGAAATGGCTGACGGCAAACGGACACGACCCCCAGGCACTCGACGCCGAGGAGCGGGACGAACTGAAGGCGAAATGGGAGGCGCAGAAGACCCCGCCTTCCGAGCCCGCCCCGCAGCCCGAGGCGCCCACGCCGCCGGCCAAGGCAGAGGCGCCGCTGGAGGCCTCGGCCGCCCAGCCGGACCTTCAGGCTCGCCGTGAGGCCGTCGCCGCGGAGGTCGAGCGGATCGACGCCGTGCACAAGCTCTGCGCCGGGAGCCATGCCGACATTGAGGCGAAGGCGATTCGTGAGGCCTGGAGCCCGGAGAAGGTCGAACTGGAGCTTCTGCGCGCCGATCGGCCGGGGGCGCCGGCCATCCACGCGACCGCCAATGTCTCGGGCCGGCCCGAGGTCCTGGAGGCTGCGGCCTGTCAGTCCCTTCATCTTGGAGGGATCGAGAAGGCCTATCCCGACGAGACGCTTCAGGCGGCCTGGACGACGTACCGCGGCGAGATGGGGCTTCAGGAGCTTCTCCTGAATGCCGCGTGGGCAAACGGCTATGTCGGCGCCCGCGCGAGGATCACCGACAGCAATCTCCCGGATGTTCTCCGCGCGGCGTTCTCCACGGTGGACATCTCCGGCATCCTGAGCAACATCGCCAACAAGTCGCTGGAGGCGTCGTTCAACGCCGTCGAGCAGACATGGAAGGCAATCTGCCGCGTCCGTCCGGTCAAGGACTTCAAGACCGTGACGCGATATCGCCTCACGACCGACATGGCCTACCAGAGGGTCGGCCCGGACGGCGAGCTGAAGCACGCGAAGATCGGCGAGGCCAGCTACACGAACAAGGCCGACACCTACGGCATCCTGTTCAGCCTCACCCGGGAGTTTATCATCAACGATGATCTCGGTGCGCTTCAGGACGTTCCGAGCCAACTCGGCCGCGGCGGCGCCCTGTCCATCAACAATGTCTTCTGGCCGATTTTCATGGGCAACAGCGGCTTTTTCAAGACGGCGAACAAGAACTACCAGGCCGGCGCCGATACGGCCCTCGGCATCGACGGCCTGGCTATCGCCGAGGCGCTGTTCTACAACCAGACCGACGCGGCCAAGAATCCGATGGCGATTACGCCGAAGATTCTGCTCACCCCGAATGCCCTCAGCGCCGACGCTCGCCAGCTCATGGCGTCGCTGCGTCTGACGGAGGGTGGCGGGTCGAGCAAGAGCAAGGTGCCGACCGAGAACATCTATGCCGGCGCGTTCCGCGCGGAGCGCAGCGCCTACCTGAGCAACTCGAACATCACCGGCAACAGCGTGAAGGCGTGGTATCTGCTGGCCGATCCCGAGGACATGGCCGTGATCGAGGTCGTGTTCCTCAACGGCAAGGTGGCGCCCACCGTCCAGCAGGCGGAGGCCAACTTCAACGTCCTCGGCGTGCAGTTCCGGGGCTTCCATGACTTCGGCGTGTCGCTCCGCGAGCCGAGGGGGGGCGTGAAGATGAAGGGCGAGGTGTAAGCCGCCGTCGTCCTTCGGTGAGATGGCGAGAGTTTCGACCAAAACGCGGACCTGATCGGGAGACAGAGACATGGCACAGGACTTTCAGGGCAAGTATGTGGCGCTCGGCGACAGCATCGACCACACGCCGGGCGAGGACGTGGCCGCCGGACAGGTGGTAACTGTCGGCTCGCTGGTTGGCATCGCGAAGATTCCGATTCTCGCCGCTGCGCTCGGGGCGCTGGCGGTGCGAGGCGTCTTCGACGTGGTGCAGGCCGCGGTGGCCTTCACGGCCGGCGATGGTGTCTACTGGGACGCCGACGGCGACCCGGTAGGCGGGGAAGCCGGGACCGGCGCCGCCACGAGCAGCGCGACAAGCAACACCTTCATGGGCTTTGCCCTCGCGGACACCGCGGACACCGCTGAGATTGTTCGCGTCGCTCTCAGGAGCGTCGAGAGCAGCCCGGCCGAATCGCTCTCGCTTGCCGATCTCGGCGATGTCGGCCCGGTGATCTACACGGCGGGTCGGCTCATCGTCGCCGACGGCGACTCCTACGAGGACGTGGAGGTGACTGGCGACGCGACCCTGGCCGCCAACGGCGCGATCACGTTGACGGCGCCGAACCTGCCGTCCACGGAGGCCATTGCCGATCCGGGCGACGCGGGTGCCATCCCCGTGACGAACTCGGGAAGTTGCCCGCTCGTTACGGCGGCGGGCGCCGAGACCCGCACGCTCGCCGATCCGACCTATGCCGGCCAGCTCTTGAACCTCTGTTTCAAGACCGACAACGGCGACTGCGTTGTGACCGCGGCCTCGCCCGTCAATCAGGCGGGGAACAACACGCTCACCTTTGCCGACGTTGGCGACCATCTCCTTCTGATCGGCTGCGACGACGGGGCCGACATCGAGTGGCGCGTCGTCTGCAACGATGGAGTCACCCTCAGCACTGTGTAACGCCGGAGCTTTCTTCAGGTGACCAACCTACTGGCCATCGGGGCCGCCTGGCTGAGAGACCAGAGAAAGGACCATCTCAGTCAGACGGTGGAATACCGCAGGGGCGGTGATGTGCTGGCGATTCTCGCCACGCACGACCTGAGCCACCGAGAGATCGAGGATGGCGAGGCCGGCGTGATAGAGATTCAGGTCGATGACTGGCTGCTGAGCGCGGAGGACCTGAAGTTGTATGGCCATGTGGCCGTGCCGAAGAACCGCGACCTCATCGTGTGTCTGATGGGGGAGGAGTACATTGCCTACGAGGTTGCGCCTGTGGGCGCGCAGGCAGCATGGGAGTACGAAGACCCCCAACAGGAGATTCTCAGGATTCACACGAACAGGCTTGGGCCGGCCACTCCGCCTGCCGCCGATGAGGAGGAGCTTTCCTGATGGGTGGCGCCTGCAAAAGCGCGAAGGTGGGCGACGGACAGGCCCGGCCCGACTGCGGGAGCCGGCACTTGCGCCTCGCCTCGATGATCCTCGGTGCCGTTCTGACCGTCTGCGGGGCTACGGTTGTGTATGCCTACCGCACGAGCGATGCCCTGGAGGCTCGGCTTCGCGAGGTTGAGCAGAACGACGCGGCGAACGCCGCCCGGTTTCTGGCCATTCAGCAGGCCTTGGAACGTATCGAGAGGAGCCGCTGAGATGACAGTCAAGGCCAGTGCTGTTGCCGAGGCCGTGAAGGTCGCCTTGGCCGATGCGCCCTCGGGCACGTTTGGGATTTCGTTCACGCCCCAGCGGGACTATGCCCCTGGCTTCGGCCAGGAGGAGCTTGTTGATCTGCGGGTGACTGTTGCCGTGGCGACCGTGGAGCTGGAGGCGGTTGACCGTGGCTCGCAGGAACAGACCGTGCAGGTACAGGTCGCGGTGCAGAAGCACCTGAAGGGAACCGGCCAGGAGGCCCTGGATGAGGCGGATGCGCTGACCGGCCTGGCCGAGGGCATTCTGGAGTACATGGCCCGCCGGCCATTGCTTCTGTGCCCGGAAGCGAGATGGGCCGCCGGCAACGTGCTGGCCTTCGCCGTTCCCGAGCACTATCGGGAGAAGGGCGTAGTGACATCGGTGGTTTCTCTGGTCTACCTGGCAGCCGTGTGAGAATCGCGGGACCGCAAATATGAACAACAGCATCCTCATCGAAAAGATCGTGACGGCCGAATGGCAGAGGCTCAGCGACGCGAAGCTGGTGGCCAGCGGCGAGCTGATGACGCCGCCGAGCAACGCGGCCGACGTGGAGATGAAGGGGAGCAACGACGCGGCCGTGCACTTCAAGCCGGGCCAGAGCAACCCGATGAAGTCTATCGACCTGAACGAAATCCAGTTCAAGGGCACGGCCGGCGACAAGGTGGTGTTCGTCGGCGGCACGTGGCGCTGAGCGCTGGCGTGTAGGGAGTTCGCAAGATGCCGTATTGGGGCATAGCCGCCGAAGCCGTGAACAGCGGCCACCTGGCCGATGCGATGCTGCTTCGCGCACTGGTTTCTCCGGCCGCCCGATACCAGATCATCCCCGTTCGGATGTTCGATTTCTGTGACGAGTCAGAATGGGACACGTATCACGCGAGCAAGGCGGAGATCAGCAGCACCTTTATGGCAGCTCGGGGGCTGGGCACCAGCTACTCCGCCAAATGTATCCAGATGAACCACGGGGGGGACGGCACGGCCACGGTCAGCCTAACCCGGGATTTTGACCCGGTGATTGACCTGTCTGCTGCCCAGCACATCGAGTTCGCGTACTACCTTCCTGATCCAGCTAATGCCTGGGCGATTGGCGAGCTTTGCATTCGTCTCCGCGATTCGACGGGGAAGCTGCGCGAGTGGAGAGCGTATAACAACGGGGTGGAGGGGACTGAGGTTTTCAATACCGCGCACATCAGTTGGAATCGCTGGACCGGTACGGTAACGGAGTATCAGGACGAGGACGCGGGCTTTGACATCTCCGACGTGGACCGCGTCTACATCGACATGAAGACGTTTCCCCCGTACACCTCGACGCCGTACGCTTACCTCGGTCGGCTCATGTTCTTCAAGTCGCCCCTGAGCAAGGGCCTCGTGATAGTTGGCTTCGATGGAAGCTACGACTCCCAGCTCGACGCTGCGGCGTATCTCGCTGCCCACGGGATGCGGGCGACGTTCTACACCCAGTACAACCGCATTGGCACGTCAGGTCGCCTGACGGTCGAGCAGTTGAAGCGGATGAAGCAAATGGGCCACGTGCTCGGAATTTATCCGGGCGTGCTTGAAGGAGGGGCCGGCAACTGGGGAGAGCAGACCTTCGCTCAAAAGCTCAGCGTCTTGGCTCGCGATTGCAGGGGGCTATTCGACTACGGCGTCCCGATTGAGGGGTTGACGCACATGTCTGCGCCCACGGGCAACATGAGGGCTGACGATGTTGAGCTGCTTCGCGGCGGTTACGTCTCGTCGCTGGCGGGTCTCACCGGGCACAGCCAGGCCCGGACGAATTTCTCGCCCATTGAGCCGCGGCTGCTGCCGGCCTCTGCGAATACCAGTGACGGGCATGCTTACCGAGCCGCTCGACTCGCCAATGCAATCACGGACAAGGCGGTCTCATTCTGGATATACCACGAAGTCACTGGCGGGGCGGGCAACGTCCCATGGGAGTTCTTTGAGGATGATGTCGGTTCCCTGGCCACGGAGCGCGACGCGGGGAATATCGAGGTGGTAACGCCGGTGGACCTGTTGTTGGGACGTGTGCCGCTGGCCTAGCAGGATTGCGGGTCCGGCCCCGTGGTGCGAGACGCAAGAAACACGAATAGCGGAGAAACGACATGAGCGAGAAAAACTACACACTGGGCCTGGAATGCAAGTTCTATTACAGCAACACGCTGCTGGATGGGGCCGGCAACACACCGGATACGGTGAGTTGGAACGAGGTCAGCAACGTGAAGGACCTGACGTCGAGCGGCGAGACCGGCGAGGCGGACATCTCCACGCGGGCGAACGGCGGCTTTGAGGCGACGGCCCCGACGCTGAAGAACGGGAGCATCGAGTTTCAGATGCTCTGGAAGCCCGGGGGCGCCGCGTTCGACAAATTGCAGGCGGCGTGGGCCAACAGGGCCGAGATTGCCCTTGCCGCGATGGACGGGGATATCACCATCACGGGCAAGCAGGGCCTCGTGGGGAACTTCACTATAACGAACTTCTCGCGCAGCGAGCCCCTGAAGGACGCCGTGACCGTGAGCGTCACAGCGAAGCCCTCCAGCTTTACGGAATGGTACAAGGTGGTCTGATCCGGCCGGTGGTCTGATCCGGCCGCCTTGCGGTAATGGGCCAATAAACCACCAGACGGAGATGCAAAGATGGCGACATTGACTGTCAAGAGTCCGGCGCGGGCCGCGAACAGCTTTCCCGAGGAGTCCGCGGCGGTCGGCGGCGACGAGTTTGTGAACACCGGCTCGGAACTTCTCATCATCGAGAACGGCGACGCCGCTTCGATGACGCTTACCGTGGTAACGCAGATCATGGTTGACGGCGAGGACCTGGACGACAAGGAGATCAGCGTCCCCGCCGGCGAGAGGCACTTGCTGGGTCCCTGGCCGGAGAACGTCTACAACGACGAAAACGGCAAGGTACAGCTCACCTACTCGTCGGTGACGAGCCTGACGGTGGGCGTGCTGAAGCCGTAAGAGCGGCAAGGCAAAACGTCGTCGCCTGATGGGCCGAGACCCCTCGCCGGCCAGTGCTGTGCCGAGGGACCTCACTAGCGGCGCGGCCCCCTGGCGGGGCGGGATCGGCCCATCAGATGACGCTTGACACAGGAGACGACGAGCCATGGAAGGCAAACGCACATTTTGCGACACGGCGGGGCGGGAACACGTTTTGTCCGTGAACACCTGGACGCTGAAGCGCATCCGGGAAGAGACGGGCCTGGACATCATGGACTTGGGGGCCGGCGGGCAGGCCGCCGATCAGCTTGTCGCGAAGCTCATTGGCGACCCGATTACGCTGGTCGAGGTCATTTGGACTGCGATTCGACCGGAGGCCGAGGCCGCCGGCATTGAGAAGGCGGCGTTCTTCGCCTCGATGAGCGGAGATGCCATCGACCAGGCGACCAGCGCCTTTCTGGAGGGCCTTGCGGATTTTTTCCCGAGCCCGAGGGATCGGGCGAGGGCGCATCGGATTCTCCAGGGGGTGGAACGGATGATCGAGAGGGCGCAGGACGTGATGGATCAGAAGGTCGAGGGGGGCGAACTGGAGCGGATTCTGGAGGCGGAGATGGCCGCGATTTGTGGCGGGACATCTATCAACTCGCCGGCGCCATCGGCGCCGACCCCGGCCCGCTGACACTGAGGGAACTTCTATGGATGGTGGACGGTCGCAACCGGCAGCTGTGGGCTCACACCTCGGCCATTATGGCCGCGGCCCTCAGCGCGTTTCGCAAGAAGATGGTCGATCCGGCGAAGCTGAATCCGTACCGCCAGGGCGGGGGAGGGCAAGGCATACGGATCAACCCAGAGAACATTGGACTACTGAAGGCTCTCGTTCCTAAGCGCTCCTAGCGGAGCAGAAAGGCACAGGCGATGAAGAAGATACTGGCGACGATTTTGGCGGCGGCGTGCATTCTGCTGTTTCCGGGCTGTGGGCTCCAGCTTCCGGGGTTCCGCTTCGCGCCCGGCGAGGAGCAGAAACAGACCGCCCAGGTGGGCGCCGACCTGAGTTCGGCCCTGGCCATGACGGGGACGCCCCCGGCGAGCCTTGCGGCGATAAAAGCCGCGGCGGCGGCGCGTGCCCAGGCGGCCTACGCCGGGGCTCCAAAGGCGCCTATCGACGTGAGCCCGCTGCTCGATGATCCTACGACGAAGGCCTACGACACTCTGCAACGACAGAAGGAGGCCCTCCAGACGCGGGATCGGATTCACAAGAAAAGCCGCGCCGTGATTGCCAAGTGGCTCACTGATCTTGGCGAGACCGTGACGGGACAGGCGAAGGTTGCGGCCGATCAGATCGTCTACCGGGTGCAGGCTCTTGTCGAGACAGCGCACGCCATGGAGCAGATCGAGCGGGAGGTTCACGTGCCCGCCGACCCGGCGGCCGATCCGGCGATGGCGGAAATGAGGCGGGAGTTGGCCGAGCACGGTGCCCGCTTCATGCTCGATCAGGCCTTTGCCG
>CAZNSB010000003.1:31440-34437 GCA_964575155.1 uncultured Planctomycetaceae bacterium
GTACGGCCCCTTGCTGGCTGCCTTGGGCGTCGGTCTTCCGGCCGGCGGCCTGATGGCCTGGCAGCGCAAGAAGAAGAAGGCCGCCGAGGGCGAGCGCGACAACGCGAAGCACGACGAGCTGAACGCGCGGATGCAGGCCGAGGCGGTCAGAGACACTGCGACCAAGAACGCGGAGAAGGCAATGGAGCTGCTGGCGAAGGCCCCGCCGGTGGATGTGCCGCCGGGAGCCTGATCGTGCCCGCTCCGCTGATGTCATTTCGCCTTGTGCGATGGTCTCCCGGCGTTGTGCGCCGCGCCGGGAGACAGTGGGCAACGGGATTTCTGCGAAGGGCCGGCGCATTTGTCCGCCGAGCGGCGCAATCTTCGATGCGGACCCGGAAGGGTGTCTCGCAACCGGGCAAGCCACCCCATGCCCACACTCGCCGTTACAGGCGGAGCATTTTGTACGCCGTTGAGCCGGCGGCGCAGCGCGTCCTTATCGGTCCAATGGCGGCCGAGGTCGGGGCGACCCTGGAGTTTGGCGGAGACGTGACGGAGTATGTTCAGCTTCGCGGGGGGGGCCGGCGGGCTCGGCGGAAGCGATACCGGGCGAGGCCGCACATGCGGCCGGCCCTGGCGAAGGGAGTCCGGGAGCTTGTTGCCAAGGAAGCAACGGCCGGCCGGGCGGTTCCGTCCTTGTGGATGGGTTCTGTGAGGTGATAGATGGCCGGTGGTCCTGCACTCAGCGCGGGCAAGGCAACGGTCCAGTTGGCACTGGCCGACACCACCGGCGTTGGACTGCGCCGCGCCCATGCTCGCCTGAAGGCATTTGGAACGAGCGTCTCGGCCCTTGGCAGGCAGCTCGCGACCCTGAGCCTCACGTTGGTCTTGCCACTGGCGGCCGGCACAAAGGTCTTCGCCGACTACCAGACACAGATGGCCAAGGTCTCAACGATGCTGGACGAGCCGCAGAAGCACATGGCTCGTTTCAATCGAGAGATCGAGCGAATGAGCGTGAAGTTCGGCGAATCGACTTCGACGCTCGCGAGCGGCCTGTACGATATCCTCTCGGCGACCATTGCGCCCGAGAAGGCGCTGCGCGTTCTGACTGCCGCCACAAAGGCCGCGAAGGCCGGCTTTACGGACGTGGCCACAACGACAGACGCCGTGATTACGATTCTAAAATCGTATGGCCTGGCGACGGGGCGGGCGGGCGATGTCACCGACTGGCTGTTTACGGTGGTGAAGCGCGCGCGGACCACGCTGGGGCGACTTGCTCCGACGATTGGAATGGTCGCATCGACCGCGGCCTCGGCGGGCGTGAATCTGGAGCAGTTGGGGGCGATGATCGGCGTGCTGACCCGCGCCGGCCTGCAAACAGAGAACGCGATAACCGCGCTAAACCGGGTGGTCGCGACGTTCCTGAAGCCGAGCGACGAGGCCGCGAAGACGGCGAAGGGTCTCGGCTTTGAGATGAACACGGCGACGATTCACGCGGAGGGGCTGTACGGCGTCTTTCAGCGAATCGCCAAGCTGCCGCCCGAGACCGTTACGAAGTTGTTCCCGGACCTCCGCGCCATTCGGGGCGTTCTCCCGGCCTTGCGGAACTTGGCGGGCTTTGGTGAGGACCTTGAATACATGGGCAATCGCGCCGGGGCGACAGAGGAGGCCCTGGCGAAGATGCTGGACACCGTAGAGCACAAGCTGAATCGACTCAAACAAGCGGCCCTTGTCGGCTTTCGGGCCATCGGGCGGGCACTGACTAATCTGGCTGTTGAGTACGCCAAGACATTGAGGCTGGGGGCTCTGCGGGCCGCGGCCTGGATCGAGACAAACCGGGAGATGATCGTCTCTTTTGCGCGGCTCACTGTCACGCTGATGAAGGTTGGAGTGGCGATGATGGTCTTGGGCAAGGCGATTGCCGTTATCGCGGTGTTGCCGAAGATCGTCGCGGGCGTCCGTCTTCTGCACGGGGCACTGACCGCCCTGGCGGCCCCTCTGGGGCTCTCGGCACTCGGCCTGAATGCTTTGGTTTTGCCGATCATGGCGGCGGCGGCGGCCTTCGCCTACATGGCTATGAAGATCGCGCAGGCGCGGGAGGAGATGCGGCAAATTGAGCTTCAGTCTCGCACGCTTGCGCAGGTCACGGAGAGGCGGGAGCAGGCAGAGAGCCAGGTGGCCGCGGCAAGAAAGGCCGGGGACAAACAAGCCGAGCTTGCGGCCCTTCGCGACCTGAAGGACCACCAGGAGAGAATGGCCGAACTGGAGGATGTCGAGGCCGGCAAGAATCGGCAGGCCCGGCTTTACGCCGAGCTGCGCAGGCAAACTGGCGTCGAGCCGATTATGGGCTACTTCCCGGCGAACGAGGAGATTCACAAGAGGGCCGAGAAGGAAGTGGACGCCACGGAAAAGGCCGGGCGCAGGCGGGCCGAGCGATGGCGGGCGCTGGCGAAGGAGACGGCCGGGCAGATCAGCCAGTTGGAGAAGGGGGAGCCCAGTAGGGTGTCCGCGGAGGCCGTGGCCGCAGCCGGAGACGCCCGGATTGCCGAGGAGAGGCGGCTGCAACAGGAGTTGGCCGAGATTCGTGCGCAGGGAATCCGCGACGATTTGCAGAGGCAGATGGAGCTTCTCCACATCAAGTATCAGTCGCGGATAGACGCGGCCAAGCGCGAGGGGAAGGATACGGCACGCATTGACGCGATGTACGCCCAGGAGCGAGAGAACATTCTGAATCGTCGGCACTGGGCTCGCCTGGAGGAATGGGACAGCGCCCGGGCCGCAATGGATGAGGAGCTTGCGCGGGCGCACATCGAGGCGTCCACGAAGGAGGGGCTGGAGCGAGAGAGTAAGCTACTGGACCTGCGCCGCAGGCAGGCACTCGCCGGCGCGGCGAAGGCCGGCATCGACAAAGCGAAGGTGAATGAGCTGTACGATCTGCGCCAGAAGATTCTGGAGCAGACCAAAGGACTGGGCGCCCGCATTCAGCGGACCGTCCGCGGCACGTTTAACGTGGAGGGC
>CAZNSB010000004.1:0-31081 GCA_964575155.1 uncultured Planctomycetaceae bacterium
CGCCACAAGCGTGTAGCTCACCTCCACGCCGCTGCCGTAGCGGATCAGCACCCCCATCTGGTCGTAGATGTCGATGCCCGCATCGAACACGCACCCGTCGCGGCGGTATCCGTCGGCGGGCTCGGCGTCCAGGTACAGCTTCCGGTAGGAGGGCCACTGGAACAGGTCGGCGTGGAAGTCGCACTTCTCGGCGTGGGGGCATCCCCGGCAGCGGTCGCCGTGGAACGGCCCGTTGCCGCCGTAGAACCGCAGCCGGCCCTGGGCGCTGACCCATTCGGGCTTGGACTCGGCCCACCAGTTCAGCATGTCGAAGTGGTGGCTGGCCTTGTGGATCAGCAGCCCGCCGCTGTTGGCCTTCATCCGGTGCCACCGGCGGAAGTAGTCCGCGCCGTGGCAGCGGTCCAGCGTCTCGTCGAACTGGATGAACATCACCCGCCCGATCCGCCCGGAGCGGAGCACCTGGCGGATCGTCGCCTCGGCCGCCCCGTACCGGGCGTTGTGCGTGACCAGGCAGGTCGCCTTGCTCTTCGCCGCGGCGGCGAGGATGTCGCGGCACTGCCCCGCCGTCGTGCACAGGGGCTTTTCGCTGATCGCCCGCTTGCCCGCCCGAAGCGCCCCCACCACGTACGCCGCGTGCGTGCTGTCCTTCGAGGCCACCACCACTGCGTCCGGGTCCGCCCGGGACATCATCTCCTGGAAGTCCGTGAACGTCGCCGGGGCGGAGGGAAGCTCCCCCGCCGCCGCCGCCAGCCGAAGAGGGTTCGGATCGTACATCCCCACCAGCTCCGCCGTGTCCGCAAACTCCTGCGCCAGCGGACGGGCGAACATCCCCAGCCCACGCGACCCCGTCCCCACCAGTGCGTAACGTCTCGCTGCCATGGTCGCAGTGCCCTCCGTTGTCTCGTTCCTTCGGGCCCGACGGCCCTGCGGGCGGGCCTCAACGCCCCGGGAGTCTATCGCCGGCCTCCGCCTGCCGCAACGTCTCGTGCCACGGCTGCGTTGTGTGCAGCCGTGCGGGCCCCGGAGCACCCCAAAGTTCAATCTTGACGATCCACTATACCCGTTCGGCCCATCATCAGGGAACTCAAACTGACGGTTTGAGCCCGTCCCCGGACATGTGCAGCAGTAGGTCGAGTAGGTCGGGCAGTATGCCCGACCTACCGGCTCGTCTGAACCAGGGCGAGATTCGTGGCCGGGAGGCTGAGGCAAGGGGCGATTGACGGCACTACATAGAGGGTAGAGGGAGGCCCCGGCAGGGGCCGGGGTGAAGCCGGCAGGGGCGGCGCGCCCTCCGGGAATGGATATAAGACCTTGACATTTAAGCACTCACAGAAAGGCACCCCCGGCGGGGGCATTGCTAAAGGCGGCGGGGAGCGAGCCCCTGTTAAGAAAGGACTTACAGCAAAAACCCGGCGAGCAAATTTAGTATTCCCCGCCCCCGCGGGACCGCGTAAATCTTTTTTGCATAAAAGCTTACGACCAAATGAAGGGCGCGCGAATACTAAACGCGCTTTAGTAATCCCCCCGCCGGGCAGGCGGGAAGGCAGAACGCGCCCGTGCCCCGGCGCCCGGTGCCATGGCGGGCGCTGTTTCCCGCCATGCGGGCCGGTGCCATGGCGGGCGCTGTTTCCCGCCATGCGGGCCCCCCGCGCGGCCGAGGGGGGCCGCGTACACGGCTTGCAGGCAAGCCGTGCCACCGGAGTGCATCGTCGGGATGTTCTGAGACATCTTCTTAGCCGGTCATGTACATCTGTCGATTAACGGTTCCGGGCGGGTCAATCGCCGACGGTGGAACGGACGGTGGCGCCCCTGCCGGCGTGCTTGACGGGCTTGAACCGGCAGCGCCAGGCGCCGTGGTCGCCGGCGGACGCCCGGATCCGCACGGGCCGCCGCGGACAGGTTCGCAACGAGGCAGATGGCCACTTTCATCGTCCATTTCCCCCCGTTCGAATCGGCCCGGTCGCTAGGCGAGCCCGGCGTGCTGCTTCCAGGCGTCGATGAAGACCCCCACCTTCCGCCAGACCTCGGCGGAGGTGTTGCGGATGTTGTCCACCGGCGAAAGGATGAAGCCGGCCGGGCCGAGGGCCTCCAGGGCGCCGATCGTGGCGGCGCGGATCGCCTCGTCGGTCCCCTCCTCGATGGTCACGAAGCCGTTGACGCCGCCCCACAGGGCGGGCCTTCCCTGGGTGGCGGCCTTGAGGGCGGGCAGGTCCATGCCCCGGTCCTGCACGTCCTCGACGCCGATGACCACGTCCACGCCGGCCTCGGCCAGGATGTCGGCGAACTGCAACGCCCCCACGCTCATGATGTATCCGAACCTGGCCCCGGCCTGGTGGGCGAGATCGGCCTCGCTCCTGAGCCCCGGCAGCAGGAAGCGGCGATACAGCGCCGGCGACCAGAAGCTGGTGCCCTCGTACCATCCCCGGCGGACGAAGAGGTCCACGCCCTGTTCGAGGATGATCTCCATGCGGCGGCGGTTCCACTGAGAGACGACGGCCAGGAAGGCTTCGAGGAATTCCGGCCGGTCCACTGCGGCCAGGACGCCGTGGGTCAGACCCATCAGCCAGGCGCACGCGTCCGCCGCCACCCCCCACCCCCCCGACAGCAGAAGCCCCTTGTCGGCGGCCAACTGCCTCGGCGCCTTCCAGGCCCCCCGGCAACTGTGGATGTCTTCGGCGGTGGGCTCGGCCAGCAGGTGCCTCAGCGCCGGCAGGTCCTCCGGCGAGGTGATGGGGAACTTCCGGGCCCGGGGCTCGACGTAGTCGTTCAGCAGCGGCACGCGGTCGCCGTAGGGCCAGTCGTCGGTCTGGCTGACGGCCGCCGAGAGCGTGCCGGCGGGCGTCACGTACTCCTTGTGCAGCACGGCGTAGCGCCCGCCCGGCGGGGTCTCGCGCCATTCCCGAGTCGAGACGCCCCCGCCGAAGTGAACCGGCGGGCCGGGGGCGTCGGAGTGATCGGCCGAGCCCCAAGGCTGGATGTGCGCGAGGTCCACGACCGCGTCCAGCCCCATGGCCGACGACGTCTCGACGAAGTCCCGCCACCCGGCGGTCCGCGCCCGAAGCGCGTTGAAGATCATGAACGACAGCGGCACCCGGTCCGGCCGGCCCCCCCCGATCGCCACCAGCATCCGCTCGCGTGAGTTCATCGTCTGCTCCTGCCGGCAGGAAGGCGCTCTGAGAGGCTGCGGGCAATTCTCGGCGGGCGGGGACGCGTGTCAACTCCTTCTGTCCCTGGCCAGGGAGCGGAGGGTCGAGGTCCTGTTCCGCTGAGGCGCACCGGCTGCTGGCAGCGCGTCGTCGCAGGGCTTATACTCCGGCCGCCAAGGGCCCGTCCGATCCGGAGTGAAGAGCGATGAGCGAGGACCAGGTGCGATTCACCGTGTTCACGAAGGCGTGGAAGATGCCGATCCCCGAGCTGGGGGCGATGATCCGCGGGCTGGGGGTGTACGGCATCGAGCTGCCGGTCCGCCCGGGCTACCAGGTCGAGCCCGGGCAGGTGACCCGAGCCCTGCCCGCGGCGGCGCGTCAGTTGGCCGAGTCCGGGGTGAAGATTCACAGCGTCGCGGGCCCGGCCGACGAGCCGACCATCGCCGCCTGCGCCCAGGTCGGCGTGCCGGTCCTCCGGGTCATGGCCCCCGTCGGGCCGGAAGGATACCTCGCCGCCGAGCGCCGTCTCCAAGAGGAGTACGACGCCCTGGTGCCCCTGCTGGATCGGTACGGGGTGACGCTGGGCGTGCAGAATCATTGCGGCCGGTGGGTGACCAGCGCCATCGGTCTTCGTCGGCTGGTGGAGAAGTACGACCCGAGACACGTGGCGGCGGTCTGGGACCCCGCGCACTGCGCGCTGGACGGGGAGCTGCCGGAGCTCGCCGCCGACATCCTCTCCTCGCACCTGTGCATGGTGAACCTCAAGAACGCCTGCTGGCGGCGGAGAGCCGCCCCCCCCGGCAGCGGGATCGTCGAGTGGGAGCACTACTGGACCACCGGCCGGGAGGGCCTGGCCTCCTGGCCCGACGTCGCCGCCGAGCTGAGGAAGCGCCACTACCGCGGCGTGGTCTGCCTGTCCGCCCAATACAGTGATGAGCAGTCCGTGGACCGCTTCCTCGCCGAGGACGTCGCCTTCGCCCGGTCCCTGTTCGCCTGAGCCGAGAAGGCGCGGGTCTCAACAGGCCGTCGGCCGCGGGCAACGGTGTACCTGCGGCGGCGCTGCCGGGGCCGGCACCGGGCCGATCACCAAGCTTTCCGTCGCCGGATCCCACGCGAAGAAGATCAGG
Organism: uncultured Planctomycetaceae bacterium; assembly: GCA_964575155.1. Lineage (GTDB taxonomy): Bacteria > Planctomycetota > Phycisphaerae > SM23-33 > SM23-33 > CAZNSB01. Next base: position 4,274 of record CAZNSB010000004.1, read on the forward strand.
CGCCGCGGGCGGCCGGCATGGCTGTGAGGCGGCTGGCCCGGGCGCGAGAGGCCCTTGCGCTTCCGGCTGGAGGTCTTGGCCCGCCGGCGGATGAAGGCTCCGGCCCGGCTCAGCGCGGCGCGGGAGGCGGCGTCGGCCTCGCGTTGTACGCGAGGCGTGTCAAAGAACAACGTCTTCATCCGCATCTGGATCATGATTTCTTTCCTTCCCTTAGCCCGCTAACCAGCCTCCCGTCGTCGGCGAGCATCTGGGAGAGTCAGGCGGCTCGGATTCCGCTCGCTGAAACGGTCCTTCGTCTGTATATTCCGTGGGGGAAAGTGAGACAAAGTACAGAGGGCACTTCGACCCTCTGCCACGGCCGTCGTTGAACTGGGGTCAGGCCGTGACGAGCGTGGGAGACCGTGCGATGGTTAGCCTCTGGCAAGTTGTCATTTGGATCGTCCTTGGGTCGGTCGCGGCGGCCGGCGCCTTTTGTCTTGTTGTAGGCCTTACCGACTTGGGAGACAGGCCTGGGCTGGCTCTGCTGGGCGCCGTTGCCCTGTTCGGCTGCCTTACCATCGGCCTGCAGATCAGGATTCTGGCTCGCCTGAGCCGTATCGACCGCCGGCGGAACCGGGAAGGCCCGCGTTGATGCGGGCCGCGCGAGGGGAGGACGGTCACTCTCGCCGCGGCGCTGGCTGCGGCCCGGCGGGCGCCGCGCCGGGCGGGGCGGACAGACAGAACGCGGCGGCCCTGGGCGGGCCGCCGCGTTCGTTCATGTCTTGACTCCGGCGGGGCGGGCGGCCGCCGGTGGCTGAATCCTACTTCCGCCTGCGCCTCAGCAGGATGGGCACCGCCGCCCCGCACAACAGCATCAGCGAGGCCGGGTCGGGGACGGGGGCGATGTCCTCGGCCGCCCGCGTGTCCGCCCGCTCGTCACGGTGGAGCGTGCCGTAGCCGGGGCCGGCGGGCCCGCGCCCGCTCCAGCGCTGCGGCGTCCATCTGCCGACGAAGCTGGCTCCGGGTCATGACCGGCCCCAGGTAGGGGTCCCCAAACGCGATGTTGTGCGTTTGGGGTTCCCGCCGTGCTGTTCAGCAGCCGGAGTAGCTGCGTCGGCCGCAGCCGCCGTATGTCAACGGGCCGCTTCGCCACGGGTCCATACCTCCCGGCTTCGCCAGGGCGTAGCCTGGCTTCGCCGCGGCATAGCCCGGTTCAGCCAGGCCGCGTACTCGATCAGCGACAGCCGCCGGGGCCGACCGGCGCCGTACGGCGCCCCAGCCTTGACGTGCTCGCGGACGGTACCGACGGGGACACCGAGCAGATCCGCCAGCTCCCGGACGGTAAGCGCCGTGACGTCCACCGGCCCGCCGCCGTCGCCGGCCCGTTGGGGCGCTTGGGCCGGTCGGGCGCCGGTACGCTTGCCTTTGCTGGCCGCAGGTCCCCGCCGAGCCCGCCCGCGCCTCTTGCCGCTCGCCTTGTCCGTGCGCTTGGCCATGAGCTTCGTTGCCCGGCGGCCGCGCAAGAGAACGGCCGCCCAGGACCTCGGCCCCGTGCGGCCTCGGGAGTAGCTTCCATCGTTGGCTTATCTTACCATGATGTGTAGCCGGGGGGTAGTGCCGGAGCCGCTGGACATTAGATTGTCCGCCCGCCAGCAGCCAGGAGCATCAAGGGTTCGCGGGACCCGGGCAAGCGGCGCCGCTGACCTCTGACGTTCGGAGATAAGATGAAGGGACTGGACATATCACGGAGGTTCTTCCACGAATGGGGTCTCCCGTTCATCAAGCGCGAGTTCCCGCAGCTAACGGGGCGAGTTGCGGCAGGGCTCGTCGGCGCCGCTGACCTCTGACGTTCGGAGATAAGATGAAGGGACTGGACATATCACGGAGGTTCTTCCACGAATGGGGTCTCCCGTTCATCAAGCGCGAGTTCCCGCAGCTAACGGGGCGAGTTGCGGCAGGGCTCGTCGGGGGATCAGAGACCATTGGTGCTGATGACAGGCTCTCGCGTGACCACGGGTGGGGCCCTCATTTCTGCTTGTGGCTGACAACCGAGGACTACCGGCGCTTCGGTCGAGCCATGCACAAACGACTGAACGCGTCAGCACCAGAGACATTCCTCGGCTATCGCCATCGGTGCTTTGGCCGAGAGAGAACTCCGATCCCTGTCGAGTCCGTGGATTCGTTCTTCCAGGGATCGTTTGGATGGCGTCATCCGCCAGGACGGGCTCGGGATTGGTTCAGGCGTGTACGAACAGGAGCTCTTGTGGACAAGGAGGCATGGCTCTACTTCCTGAAGCATGGACCCGTGTTCCACGATCCTCTTGGCGAATTCACAGCTCGGAAGAGAGCTTTCTCTCAGTACCCCGCCGACGTGCGCTACAGGGTTATCAGTGACGTGTGTCTTGGTATATGGGCTGATGGCGAGTACAAGTTCTGCCGCCGGCTCATCCACCGCAGAGACCCATTCGTGATTGCGATCTGCCTCGGAGACTTCATCCGCGGAATCATGCGCCTGTGCTTCCTGATCGAGGATGACTACGCTCCGCACTCGTACTGGTTGCCGCACCAGTTCAGGAAGCTGCCGTCAGTAAGGAGCTTCTTACCCAAGCTCAGGCGGCTTATTCGGCCGGACGGCCTTACGGAGAAGGCAGAAGCAGTCCAGGACATATGTCACATGCTCAGGAAGCGAATGGTGAAGGTAGGCCTTCTCGACACGGCGGACCCAACCTACGGACTGGGTTACCATGAGATCAAGGCGAAGATCAAAGACAAATGGCTCAGGGAGGTATTCACGCTTGCGGCGGGACGTTGAGGCCCAACGGGTGTCTCCGAACAACGCCGTCGAGCGGACGGGGACAAGCCGCGCCGCTCAAAGCTGACATTGAATCGCAGGGCACGGCCTGTAGGCTCGGTAGCACTTGCTTCGGGCAGGAATCGTTCTATCTGCCGCCTGCCGCACCCCCTGGGGGCACGGCTGGCCCCCACGGGACGCCCCCGGTACGCCGGCGCGCGCCCTCGTCCGCGCGCTTGATCTTCTCGGGAGCCGTGTAGCTGCGCAGGTACCGCGTGGGCAGGTCCCGCCAGGTGTACCCGCGGAACAGCCGGGCGACGTCGAGGTAGCGCTCCAGCATGGCGACACGGCGGGCCACGCTTGCCGTCCAGAACCGCCGGGAGCAGGCGAAGCGGGCGACGGCCTCGGCGTCGCCTTCTGTGCCGCGGAGGGCCAGCCCTTGACACGCGGCCAACGCTATGCGTTCTCGGACGCTCCGCGTCCGCGGCCACTGGGCCGTGCCGCGTGTCAAGGGCCAGGGCGTCGAGGATGCTCGTGCTTCGCAGCGAAGCGCCGCTTCGCAGAGTAGTATGAGTCGCCAGGCTCTCCGTCCCCAGGCTCTCGACCGCCTAGAGGTTCCGGTGAGGCTCCAATCGCGACGTATCGCGATTGGAGACCTCTCCTCGTAGAACAGTTGCCCGACGTGCTCGCGGGCCCGGAGGTACCGGCAGACCCGGCCGCGGTACCTGCCTGCTTGGCCCCCAACCGGGCAGGCAGGGTTGTGGTAGCTCAGCGCGCGGAGTTCCAGGGGCAGCAGCTCGGGGTCCCAGGCGGCCGCCTCCGCGGTCTTGTTGTCCGCGAGCCTGTACGCGCGGACCTGCGCGGGGGACAGGTCGCGGGCGACGTGGACGGGGGCCTGCTTGAGGCCGAGCTTCTGGGCCCCCTTGTAGCGGACGTGTCCGACGACGGGGTCCCCAAACGCGATAGGTCGCGTTTGGGGTGCCCCGATCACGCCGGCCTTGTCCACCACGATGGGCTCGAGGCTCCAAATCGCGATCCATCGCGATTTGGAGACCTCTGCCGGAACCCGCACTCCTCGATGGATCGGGCAACGGCCTCGACGGCCTTCTCGTTCAGGCGGGGATTGCCCTTGTACGGCATGATGGAGGAGAGCTTGCGTAATTGCACCTGCATCGTCCGGGCCTTCGCCCGCCGTAGGGCTACGGCCCGCAGGCGGGTCTCCGCGGACGATGCGACCCCGGTCAGGCTACGGCAGGCTCCGCCCTGACGAGACGGCCAAGCCTGGCCGCTACACCTATTATCGGCCCCGGGGTTGCCGCGGGCAAGGGCGCGCGCGTAGGCCGTTCGGCTCAGACTGGTCGCTGCTGGGGCGGACCCGCACCGCTGGCTCATGCGATCTGTACCGTGGCTTCGCAGTCGCGATCTTGCAGCACCCCCAACGGAAGCCGGCCCAGACGTGTTACTCCTCGTGCGCCTGCTTGGCCTGATTGGCGGGGGGTTCCTCGACCCGAACGGGGTTCTTCTGGAGCCACTGCTGCCAGCGCTTGGCGAACTCGCGCTGTTTTGCAGGGTCGATCTTCTCGTTGCGGACGAAGCTCAAGACGAATCCGCTACTGCCACCCGAGGAACGGACGGTGCTGCTCCAGATCGCGTATCCGGGGTCCTTGAACTCATGCGGGCCTATGACGTTCTCGGCGAAACGGGGGTTGTGGAACCCGGTGATCGAATACAGCAGCCCCAGGACCCACGCCCGCTGCACCGGCGCGAGCTTGGGGTCTGTTGCGGCCTCGGCCAAGTCAAGCACGACCTTCCAGCCGGCGGCGAAGAGGTCCTTCTCCGGCCGGTCGGAAGGCTGGACTCGCTTTTCCTTGTGGCGCCGGCCGGCTCCGAACACCGTGACTTGACCCGTCTTCGGGAGGGCGCCGATCCATTTGCGGAACTGGCGGCGCTGCGGATCGGTCAACTTGACCGTCACCGGGAACACCCTCAGCTCGATGGGAACGGACCGGCAGCAGACCAGCCCCGCCGGACGGTCGAAATCCGCGATGGGGTACTGGTCGTGGTAGAGGATCCGCACGGTGTACTCACCCGGGGTGTTGATCTCGACGAAGCTGGGCATCCGCAGTCGGGTCTCCCACGATTCGCCAAACTTCAGGGTCTGGTAGTCAAGGATGCCGCCCCCTATGCCGCTCCGGCAGGGCTCCTCTGGCAGCAGGCGCCCCTTTGCATCGCGGACCTCGATGCGCCAGCGGGCCTGCCGGCCGCTGCGGTAGTCGCCGCCGGCCTGGATGTGGATCGGCTCACCCTGCACATCCACGTTCGTCAGCCGGGCATCGAACACGGGGGGCTCGTCCAAGTCGCAGCATCGGCCAGACTTGCCGGAAAGCAAGATCATCACCGGGTCGTGCCGTTTCTGCACCCGCCGCAGGACCGTCAGCAGCTCCAGGTCGCGAAGGTCCTCTCTCTCTCGTTCCAGCGGTGCCACGGCGTCCAGCACCTTCTCGTCCGGCTGCCCCGCCTGTTCGACCCTGGCACGGGTTTGCTCCTCTTGACGGGCCAACTCCTTCCGTCGCTGGCGCATGGCTCTCAGCCGAGCCGACAACACGGCTTCCCATTTCTGCCCGCCCCGGCGGGCGATCTCGCTGAGGCAGAACTCCCAGGTCGGCCCTGCGTACCGCCCGGGCTTCAGTTGCCTGAAGGCTACTTCCAGTTGACGGTCATCCGCCTGACGCAGCGCCGCCTCTACCTTGGCCAGGAGTACTCGCGGCCGCTCTTCGTCGCTACGGGGCAGTCCCCACCCAAGCTCCTTATCTTCGCTGCACCTACGCAGCAACTCATTCAGCGCCTCCGGCTGGGCCTTGTCCCCTCGGGCCGTCTTGGCGTCGTCGGCGGCGCAGGGGCAGACCGCTAGTACGCCGGCGAGCACCGCGACGCCCGCTCGATGGGCCCGCATGAGTCTCATTGTTGGCCTCCCTCTTGTCCCGATCCCTCTGCCGAGCCCTTCAGCGCCTTCCTGCGTTCCCCATCCTCTGATGAGCCGGGCACGTCCGCTACTGCTATTATCGGCCCGCGCGGCCACTGGAGCAAGGGCGCCCGGGCTGCGCTGCCCGGGCGCCGAGGGCCCGTGGCGAACCCTGGCCGGCCTACCGTCCGGCCTTGGCGCTCTTGGCCGCCTTGGTCTTCTTGGCGGTCCGCTTGGCCGTCTTGCGGACCCGGGGCTTGCCGACCTTCGCCTTGGTCGCCTGGGCCTTCCGGCCGCGCCGGCCGTTGGCGGGGTCCCCAAACGCAATACTCCGCGTTTGGGGTCCCCTGCCCTTGGCCGCCTTGAGCAGCTCGGCAGGCTTGCGGCCGACCACGCCGGCGATCCGGGGTGAGGCTCAGCACGCTCGGGCACTGGCGGGCGCGGTAGATGCCGTCCGCGTTGCCCCAGGTGATCCCCAAGGCCGTGACGCCGATGTTCAAGCCGATCGAGGTGACCTTCGCCTGGGACGAGGTCCAGGCCGACCGCTCCACCGTCCGCCGCAGCCACACGCAGCTCGTGGAGAAGGTCCCCTTCCGCTACGTCATCCACGTGGGCGGGACCGACCGGCCCGTGGTGCGGTTGCTGCGGGTGAACCTCCGGGGCGCCGCCGAGGAGGTCAAGTCCGGCTACTCCGACGGCAGGGATGTCGGCGGAAAGAAATGGCGGCACCGCTGGGTCACGGTCGGAAGGAACCTGCTCGAGGGCAGGCCCTACACGCTCTCGGTGCCGCCGACGAAGCAGTGGGGCGGCGACGACCCCAAGGGCGAGAAGCTCACCGACGGCGTGGTGGGCCCGCCGTACGCGGGCGGGGGCTGCCCGAAGCACGGGCTGGCGTGGAACGCCAAGAGCGGCCGGCCGGAGATCACCGTGGGCATCGGCCGGGCACAGGCCCGCCCTGGGAGAGCACCGGGCGATCGAGCTGTCGGGGGTCGGGCACGTCGTCGCCTACAGCCGCATCAGCGGCTTCCGCGACGGCGTCGGCGTGCGCCCGTCGACCCCCATCAGCGGCATCGACAGGATGACCACCCACTCGGCGGGCCGAAGCCGCCACGACCCCAGCCGACGCAGCACCGGGTTGACCAGCACCAGCCCGATCAGCACCACCCCGTACACGTAGTTGGGCGCCAGGTCGCCGCCAATGCCCGCGTACTGCGACCATACGGCACTGGCCGGGCCCCGGCAGGCAAAGCCCGCCGCGAGGATCAGCCCGATGATGACCGATCTGATTGTCATTGCTGCCCTTGCCTGCGGCTGCCGGCGCGCCCGGGGATCCTCTTGCCGCCCGAGTGCGAGATGCTAACACAAAGCGCGCCGCCGGACACCCGGTCGGCGGCTGTCGCGGAACGCCGGGGGGAATGACGCTTTTTGGCAGAGACCCGATGTGGCGAATCTGGTTATAAGTAGGTGAGCAGGGGCGGATCGGACGGTCCGTAGAGGAGAAGGGGCGGAATTACGCGAAAGGCCGACAAGGGAATCACCGGGCGGGTCCTGAAAGTTGCGGCGGCGCTCCTGGCGTGCGGGGGATGGGCCGCGCTGGGGCAGGGGCGGCGCGGCAGCGGCCTGGACAAGTGGGAGGTCTACTTCCCGAACGAGGAGTTCAAGCGGCTGGACACGTTCGAGGCCCACGCCCTGGGCAAGGCGGACGAGGCCTACCATCAAGAGAACTATAAGCAGGCGCACGCCCTGTACGATGCCTTCACACTGGAGAACGGCAAGTCCAAGGCCGTCCCGTACGCCCTGCTGCGGAAGGGGCGGTGCCTCCACAAGCGCGGGAAGCGGCATAAGGCTTTCGAGGAGTACCAGGAGGTCCTGGACTACTTCCCCAACCGCGTCCGCTATGCGGCGGCGGCGGTCTATTACCAGGGCCTGTGCCACTGGCAGAACGGCGAAGAGAAAAACGCACTGGCCAAATGGATGGAAATGGCCAAGGACGCCGATTACAGCAAGCACTTTCTGGCAGCGGCTGCGATCAACCAACTCGCCGAAGAGCTTGCCAAGCAGGGCCAGCCGGAGAAGGCGGTCGAGTTCTACGAGAAGGTGGCCGTCAACTTCCGCCGGCCGAACCGCGACGCCGCCATCCGGGCCATGCGCAAGGTGATCCGGCATCACGTCCGGACCAACCCCGACGAACCGAGGCTGCGGGCGTTCTACGCGGAGGTCGGCACGTTCGACAGCTACCGCCCGCGCAAGGTTGAGGCCGACATCGTCAAGAGCCGCCGGTACTGGGACGTCGTCCGCGCCCACGTCAAGGGCCACGACCGCTTCCAGGACGCCGAGGCCGACCTCCGCGAGAGGTACTTCCGCTACTGGGCGGGGCAGATGGACGGGAAGTTCCCCGACTTCGACGACTTTCAGATCGACCTGGCGAACTTCAAGCGGGCCCATGAAAAGGACCTCGCCAAGTGGTTCCAGCGCCTGGACGGGCAGTTCGCCAGGTACCAGAAAGCGGGCGACTACGGGCGGGTCCTCCGGTGGATCGAGATGTACTCCGCCCACAAGAACAAGGTGAAGGAGTACTACGCGAAGCTGGACTTTGCCAGGATGAGCAACGCCCAGATCTTCACGCTGGCCAAGACGATGTACGGCCGCGTCGGCGACGCAGTCCTCGGGCGGAACGTGTTCGGGAAGCTGCGGCTGAAGGAGATGTCGGACAAGGAGAAGGTGCTGTTGGCGCGGTATTTCTGGGGCAAGGACGAGGAGCTGGTCGAGCGCGTCTGCGCGGGAATGACCGACCGGGACCTGGGGCGGATGGAGCTGCTGCGCTACTACCACTCCGAGGACAACGCCAAGAAGGGCCTCCCCGTCGCCGAGGCGATGGCGGCCGTGGCCAAGTACGTCAACGAGGCCCTGTGGCTCAAGGCGGAGCTGCTGGAGGCGACCCGGCAGTACGCCAAGGCCGTTGCCGCGTATCAGGCCTGCAACAACCCGCCGGCGAACATCTGGCGGATCGCGGCGTGCTACGCGTCGTTGGGCAAGCTGGCCCCCGCCGTTCGCGAACTCAGACAGGTGGAGAGCTTCTTCAGGGACCGGTACGGGCCCCAGGCCGCGCTGCGCATCGCCCACCTGTATCGCCGGTTCAAGCTGAAGAAACAGCACGTCGCCGAGCTGCGGGCGATCCTGAAGAAATACCCGAAAAGCAGGGAGTCCAGCCATGCCCATGTGGAGTTGGAGAACATGGGTTTCACCCCGGGAGGTGGCGAAGATGCGAAGGACTGAGACCATGAAGCGGATTCTGGGACTGGTTGTGCTGGGCTGGGCGGTCTGGTCGCCGGGCCAGGCGTCGGCTGCCCCGAGGCCCCCGCGGCGTTCGGCGGCGGCTCGGGAGCAGGACTTCGAGGCCCGCCGGCTGCTAAGGACGGCCGAGAGCGTCCTGGCGATGGGCGAGAAGGATCGGGGCGTGCGGATGCTGGAGACGATCATCCAGCAGTATCCCACCAGCCCGGTCCGTTTCGAGGCGCACCTGGCGCTGGGCAAGCATCTTCTCCGGGCGGGCGGGGACAAGGCCAAGGCGATTGCCCACCTTGGCCGGCTGAAGGACCTGAAGAAGCCCGGCCGGCCGATTGCCGGAAAGGCCAGGGAGCTGTACCTGGAGGGGCTGTACCTGACGGGGGTGGCGCAGTTCCAGGCCCGCAACTACCCCGCGTCCTGCGCCGTGCTTCGCACGATCACCAAGGGCTATCCCAACACCGTCTGGGCCAACCAGGCCTACCACTACATCGGTGTGTGCCACTTCGCCCAGAAGCACTGGAAAGAGGCCATCAGGAACCTCAGCCTCGTCGGCACCTTCGTGGACCCCGACAGCCCCACGGTGGACTACGTCGAGGCCGGGAGGCGCTTCTACGTCAAGGTCGAAGACCGCGACCTGCCCGTCCTCCGCCGACTGGGCAGGGAGCTGACGGTCGCCGTCCGGACCGCCCACGGCGACCGGGAGGCGCTGCGGTGCATTCCGCTGTCGGCGCGGGAGGGGGTCTACGTCGGCTCCATCCCCACGTCCGTCAGCGGCGCCAGGAAGGGCGACAACGTGCTCCAGGTGGTCGGCGGCGACGAAATCACCGTCCGGTACGTCGACGCGAACACCAAGGCGGGGGGCAAGGACCTGCGCCGAGAGAAGACGGTGCGCGTGGTATCGACCGGATCGCTCGGCTTCACGGTCAGCACGTTCGAGTCGGAGGCGGCGGCGGCGTTCCTTGGCCAGCCGGTCTACGTCCTGCTGCGCGACGTGGACCTCGATGCCTCCGGGAAGCGCGAGAAGGTGTCGGTGAAGGTGGTGTCCCGACGGGAATCCGAGGAATTCGAGAACAACTCCCCCCCGGCCCCGGCGAGCGGCGCCGGCGGGGAGAAGCAGACCAGGTACAAGGTCCGTGACGAGGTCACCCTGACGCTGGCGGAGCTGGGCGAGGCGCCCGTCCACAGCGGACGCTTCGGCGGGGCCGTGGGGCTTCAGACATATCGCGCGGACACCCCCCCCGACAAGACCGATCAGGTGCTCGCCTGCGCGATCGGCGACGAGATCGTCGCGAGGTATATTGACGAGCTTCACGTCAAGGGCACGTCGCCCCGGCAGGTAACGACCAAGGTCAACGTCATCGGCGAGATCGACAACGCCCCCCGGGCCACCCAGGACCACGTCCCCAACCCCGTCATCCGGGCCCGGAAGAAGCTCGTGGAGGCCACCGCCTTCCTCGAACTGGCCAGAATCTTCGACAGCATGGGGCTGACGGACGGCGCCAAGGCCAAGGCCGACGAGGGCCTCCAACGGGTGGACGCGATCATCAGCATGGAGACCCCGATCCCCGTCAGGCTCAGGCAGGAGGCGTTCAAGCTCAAGTGGAACCTGTACATCGCCCAGGCCGACTACGCCAAGGCAATCACCACCTGCCGGGTGTTCAACCGCCTCTATCCCGAGTCGCCTTACGTGGACGAGGCGCTGATGAGCGTCGCGAAGATCAAGTTGGCCGAGGGGGACCACAAGACGGCGATCCAGGTGTTCGGTCAGGTGCTTCGGCTGGCGAAGTCGCAGGCCAAGGCGGAGGCCCAGTTCCTGATCGCCCGGGCGACCGAGGCCGGGGGGGACGAGCGTTCGGCGGAGGCGGCGATCCGGCAGTACCGGATCTGCGCCCAGCGCTACGCCGACAGCGAGTATGCCGGCCCGTCCCTGGCCAGGCTGGTGCAGCACCACATCGACAGGAAGGACTACTCCCGGGCGGACGACCTGCTGGGGCAGATCTTCCGTGACCATCCGGACGGCGAGTTCCTCGACCTGATGCTGCTGAAATGGGTCGAGGTCGCCTTGCGGATGGGCGACTACGCCAAGGCCAAGGAGAAATGCGAGCATCTGATCTTCTCGTATCCCGGCAGCGAGCACGCCAGAAAGGCCAAGGCAGAGTACCTCCCGAGCATCCGGAAGATGCTCGATAAAGCCACCCAGAGCGGAACGGGCAGTTCCAGAGACAAGAAGGGATAGGGACGTGACCACGAGAAGAACCACCAAGGCGCTGGCGGCCTGCGTTCTGCTGTCGGCGGGGGCCGGCCTGTTCGGCGCGGAAACGCCGGGCCCGAAGGCAAAGGCCTTCGGGAGCCTCCATCAGAAGATCCAGACCGACCCCGGCGGGGCCACGGAAAAGGACGTCGGGCGGCTGCTGCAACTGGGCAAGGAGCTGGGAGCGCCCTACACCGCCTCGCTGGCGGTGAGGGGCTATCTCTCGCACCACGCCAGGCCCTCGCCGGCGCTGCTGCGTGCGGCGGCGGAAAACGCCCTCTGGACCGGCGACTACCGGGCAGCGGCGGCAAGGTACAAGCGCTATCTTCAGGCCGCCGGGCCGAGCGAGCAGGCCTGCGAAGCGGCCGCCGACCTGTACACGGTCCTCATCGACTTCCTCCGCGATGCGGACGGGGCGTATCAGTACATGACCCAGACGGGCCTGCCGTTCCGCAGGACGGCCAGCGTCCGCCGGTTCGACTCGTGGTACGCCCGGCAGGCGCGGAAGCGAAAGGACTACGCCTCCCTGGCGCGCTTCCTGGCCGCGGTGCTGGCCGAAAAGATGCCGCTGGAAAAGGAAAGGCTCTACTTCTGGGATCAGCTCGACTGGCTGATGCAGGAAATCTCCCGGGCCGCGCCCGAGCAGTACGACGCCCTGCCGCACTGCCGGAAGCTGGTGGGGCTGATCCGCGGCAGCAGGCGCCGGTCGCTGCGGTACGGGTTCCACGTGGCCCACCTGGCCTTCGGCGCCGCCTCGGCCGGAAAGGAGCCCGGCGTCCTGGCCACGGACTTCGAGCGGGCCGTCTCGCCCGCCAAGGCCTACTTCGATGCGTTTCCCTCGGCCGGGACGCTGCAAGACATCTTCCTCACCTTCGCGGGCGGCTCGGGGACCTTCAGCGCCCCGGCCTGGGGTCGGCAGCAGGCCCAGAAGCAGAAGTTCTTCGTGTACGCCTTCGACAAGCTCCGCGACGAGGACCGGGCGGCGATGATGTCCTGGTCGGTTTCCCAGGCCCAGCGTGTGGCGGGTCACCTGGCCACGCCCCAGCAGTGGACGGACCTGGCGATCCGCCACCGGGCGCTGTTTGCCCGCAGCGAGGCCACCCGGCACGTGCCGTTCGTCCGCCGGGCCGAAAAGGCCGACCTGTTCAGGAAGCTCGCGGGCCTGCTGAAGGGCGTCGGCTCCTACGATGCCGCCGTGGTCAACTCGCTGGCTGCCGGACGCGGCGACCTGGGCCGGTGCGTGGACCACCTCCTGGGAAGGGAGACCTGGCACCTGAGCTACGCCAGCGTCTTTCGGGCCTTCGAGGCCGACATCTGGCCGGCGTTCAAGGCGCTCCACGCCAAGGACAAGGAGAAGACCTCGCCGGCGTGTCACGCCAGGGCGTTGATCCGGCTGGGGGACGGGGCGGTGTTGAAGTCGCCGGTTGCCCTGTTCGACCCCCTGTCCGCCCAGAAGTACCTTCGCGCCGTCTGGGATCACAGCGAGGACAAGAGCGAGATCATCAAGCGGCTGGACGCGCTACGGTGGGTGCCGTGGACCGACAGGCAGCGAAAGCAGGCCATCGCCGGCGCCCAGGCGGCCTTCAGGAGTTGGGCTCTCCAGGTTTCCAGGGCCGCCCGCGGCAAAGATGCCAAGGCCAACCCCCAGGTGCTCAAGCGGATATCGCCGATTGCCGCGGCGTTCAAGAGGGCTTCCGACCCAGCCGGTGCCGACCCCAGAAAGGCCCCCAACGCCTTGTGCCGGAACATGGCCCTGGCGGTCGCCGCCGCCAAAGCCGGCCGGGACAGCCCGCAGTTCGTCAAGGCCGCTCGCCAAGTCTACAAGCTCGTCGCCGACTATGACGTGAAGAGGACCCCCTACGGGCGGAATGCCCTCTCGTTCATCCTCGACGCCCAGGGGCGAAAACCGCGCAGGGACGTGGATTTCGTCTGCGAGGTCCTGGCCGATCAGCTCGCCAGGTACACGCCGACCGGCCCCAACCTGCGCATCCGAAAGGTGGTTGCCGACGTCATGTGGCCGTATGTCGCCTACCGCCACATTCGCCCGGAGGGCGACTTCAAGAAGATCAACGCCGTCTTCGCCAAGGCGATGATGGCGCAGTTGGAGAAGGGGCGCTTCTGGCCGGCGCTGTTCGAGTGGTTCCGCCAGACGCGTGCCGGCACCGGCTGGCAGGGGCTGGACTGGGGCCAGCAGGTCATGGCCAGGATCGTCGACCAGAAGGTCTTCCACAAGACCGACTGGCGTCCCGTTCCGACTGCCCGCAGCGCCACGGTGGCGTACATGCGGCTGCTTGCGCGCGAGTTCCCCGGGCTCAACGGCAAGTATCCGGTCAGTTCCCACTTCGACGACATGTTCGTCGCCGAGGCGACCCGGACGGGCTGGCTGGACTGGCGCTACTGGGAGTTCGGGCGGGACGGGAAGAAGAAGGTCGTCAACGCCGCCGCCAAGATCCTTCAGGGCCACTCGACGCTTCCGTTCGGCTACAACGGCGAAAAAGTGGCCTATGCGCGAGGCCATTTCTGGAGCTGGCAGGGGCGGGCCTTCAGCGCCGCCCCGCCCGTGCGCGACGCCATGATGGCCCGGGTCGAGTCCGCCTACGGCAAGACGCGGTTCGACGCCTACGCGATGGGCCGGCAGTACTTCAGCGCACTGGCCGACGCCTCCACCGGTGCCGGCAGAAAGGCCTTCTTCGGCCGCCTGGGCAAGTACCTCGACCGCGCCGGCAACGCCCACGACCGCCTGCCCCTGCCGTACCTGGGGCAACTCGACAGCATCCCCGACCCGGCAAAGCTCAGCAAGGCCGAGCTGGACGTGCTGGTGAGCATCTTCCCGGCGCGCAGCCCGTCGGCCTACGGGAGGGGATGGAACTGCGAGAAGCTGGTGGACCTGATCGGGCGGGGGATGATCGCCCAGCACCGACAGAACGAACTGTACCCGCTGATCCCGCATTTCTGGAAGATCGCCCGCGATATCGCCGAGCCCGCCGTGCTGCGCGTCATGGTCGCCCTCGGCAAGCACCTGCGGGCCGGGAAGTTCTACGACCTGGCGCACGTCTTCGCCTCCCAAGGCCTCGACCGGTACAAGGGCGTGCTCACCGGCGAGCCGCGGGCCGCCCTGCTCGCGGTTCGCTCCAGGGCCCTGGCCGAGATCGGCGGCGTCATCCCGGTCAGGAAAAGCGACTTCCGATACCCGCTCTTCGCCGCCCAGGCAAGCTACCTCACCGGGAAGTTCCAGCGGGCGCGAAACCTGTACATGGCCAACCGCACCAGGACGCTGCGGATGTTCAAGGACCTGGACCCGCGGTTCTGCATCTGGCTGATCGACCAGGACACGGAGATCGGCCAGTATGCCTCCGCCGAGGCCCTCGCCCGCGCCCTGAGCCAATGGTTCGACAGCGTCGGGCGGGACTTCGAGCCGGAAATCCGCGGACGACTTGAGCTGTCGTTCGCCAATATCTTCTTCGCCCGCCAGGAGTATCCCATCGCCGGCGCCCGGTACCGCAGCATCGCCGCCGACCGCCAGTTCCAGGCGACCCCGGTCAAGGGCGAGGCGGAGCTGAAACTGGCGGAAGTGTACCGGCTGACCAAGCGCTACGATCTGGCCGCCGCCGAGCTGGAGAAGCTCGCCCAGCGTCCGGACAAGCTCCTCCAGGCCCAGGCGCACTATCAACTGGCGCTGGTGAAGTTCGATCAGGAGGAGTATCGCGAGGCCCGGGAGATGCTGGAAAAGGTCTTCGTCATCGCCCCCGACGATTCCGACGCGAGGATCCTGGAGGGGAAGGTCTACCTGAAGTTGAAGCGTGTGGAGCTGGCCACGGAGATCGAGGCCGGCACGCCCACCCGCAAGAACTTCCTGGTGCCGGGCGCGCCGCTGGTGGTGAGGCTGATCGACCAGAACCTCTCCATCCTGGGGGCTTCGACGAACGTGGAGGTGCGCGCGTGGAGCGACTCCGGCGACGAGGAGTTCTTCAGCCTGAACCCCTTCGGCGAGTCCAAGACCAAGTTCCGGGGCAAGCTGCCGACGGCGCTGGCGCCGATCGCCAAGACCGACGGCGTGCTTCAGGTGCTGGGCGGGGAACAGGTGCACTTCGACTTCTCCGAGGCCGTCAAGAGGGCCAAGAAAATCGCGGTGGCTACGCGGAACACCCTCACCGTCGTCACCGACGCCGAGGTGCAGGCGTCTTCCAGCACGATCCTGACCAGGGACCAGCGCGAGCGGCTGGCTCTGGAGCGGCTGATTCGCAGCCGGCTCGACCCCGGCGGCGAGCCCCCCGCCCCGGACGTCGCCTTGGCCACGCTCCGCCAGGCCAACCAGGTCAAGCCGGGCAACCCCATCAACGTGCGTGTCATCGACGCCGACCGCAGCACGACCCCCAGGCCCGACGCCGTCGCGGTGAAGGTCGCCACCAGCAGCGGCGACAGCATCGCCGCCTTCGCGCTGAGTGAGAGCGGCACGCACACGGGGGTGTTCGGCGGGTCGGTGCCGACGGCCTCCGGGCACGCCACCGCCTACGCCTCCGATACCCAGGACGGGAAGGACGCGAACTTCGCGATTTCGAGCAAGGACTACGGCCCGTGGGTCGCCCAGGCCGACAACGTCAGGCCCAAGACGTTCAGCGTGGACCTCAACGACAACGTCGCCCTGGGCAAGATGAACATCCTTGCCGACGTGACGCTGCGGAAGCTGACGAGCTTCCTGGTCCAGACCTCGCTGAACGGGCGCGATTTCACCACAGTGGCCGCCTGGCCCAAGCCGCACCAGCCCTGGGACGGGTCACTGCGGATGGAACTGGTGAGGTTCGACGGGGAGAAGACCCCCTCGAAGCTGGAGGAGGTGAAGCACTATCTCGAGGACGGCTACGGCACGAGCAAGCAGCGCAAGTGCCTGGTCAAGGCCGCCGGCCCGTCGATCAGCCTGAGCTATGGCCTCGCCGGCCAGGCCGACAGGATGGGCCTCGGCAGGCACGACGTTTACATCGCCCGCCTCTCGGGCGCTTTCTACCAGCCGATGAGGCGGACGCGGACGTTCCAACTCGTGCCCAAGGACGATCAGGCCGGCCGCAGACTCGCCCAGTACTTCCTGACCGTGGACGGAAAGGGCCCGAGGCGCGCCGCCCGCTCCGGCGAGCCGGAGACCGTCACCCTCTCGCTCGGGAAGGGCGTCCACCGGATCGATATCTACGTGGTGGCCCGGCGGAGCGGGAAGAAGCAGGTCGCCGAGTTGATGTGGGACATCGACAAGGCGCCGTACATGGCCGTCTGCGACCCGGAGGCGTTCGATCTCGCCAAGCATCCGGAGATCCGGGAGGGCATTCGCCGCCCGGCCGGCCAGGTCGCCGCCGACAAGGACGGCACGTCGTTCGACGTGGTTTTCCCGCCGGAGCTGAACGCCCGCGTGATCCGCCTGAAGATGCTGGATTTCGAGACGGACGCCCCGGCGATCCGCAGGATCGCCTTCCACGACCGCGGCGGGAAACGCATCCTGCCCATCCAACAGGACTTCATGACGCTCCGGAAGAACGGCATCCTGGAGATCGTCCCCGGCGACAAGATCACGATCACCTACCAGGACCCGACCGTGCTGACCGAGGGCAAAGAGGCCCAGGAGGTGTCGCTGACCGCCACCTACAGCAACGCGACGATCAGCGCCTGCTTCGTCGAGTACCAGATGGACCCCGGCGGGCGGCGCCGGCCCCGGTACATCCCCATGCGCCGCTTCGGCGCGAAGGACAAGATCCAGGTCTTCATCAACGACCCCGACATGGACGTCTCCGACAAGCTGGACACCGTCAAGTTCGCCGCACGCGCCTCCGACGGCGAACCCATCGAACGGGTCGCGCTGGAGACCGGAAAACACACCGGCGTCTTCCTCGGCGCGATCTTCCCTGTCTCCGGAACGATGAGGCGCCCCAGCGAGCTGATCGTCAAGCCCGGCGACGACGTCGTCCTGACCTACCGCGACCATGACAACACCGACCCGGGCATCCCGTGGGAGCGCGGCTGCCTGGTCGAGCAGGTCTACTTCAAGACGCCCGAACTGTGGGTCTACGACGTCCGGTCCGAGCCCCTTGAGGAACAACCCAAGGCCCGGCGCCCGCGGCAGGGAAGCAGACAGCTCGCCGACGAGGATGTGGAGACGGTTCCGGCCACGCGCCGGCTGGTGGTCACCCGACCGGAGAAGCTCGACCCCGCCGCCCCCGCCACTGCCATGATCGGCGGGCCGTGCCTCCTCGAACTGCTCTTCCCCACCATCGCCAAGTCGCCTGAAAGCACCGCCACGATCTTCGTGCAGACGTCCGCCGGGCGTCGGGCGTACGGCAAGGCGATTGAGCAAGGCAAGTTCGACATCAAAGTGCCCGGGACGATCCGGCTGACGGCCCGGCCGGGAGAGGTCGGCGGGCCGGCCGCCCCGCCCGGCTACGCCGAGGTGATCGTGCAGGACAAGCGGGCCAAGATCCGGCCCGCCGGGCGCGCCGAGTTCACTGCCCTGGACGACGGGCGGTTCTCCTTCTCCATCCCCCTCGAGCTCGGCGCCGTGCCGCAGATGTCTCTGGCCGTGGACCAGCCCGACCCCCGCCGAGACCCGCGCGAGGAGCCGAAGCTGATGATCAAGGGTGACGACGAGGTCTACGTCGGGTTCCGTTACGCCGACAAGGACGGCAAGGCCCGGTGGGTGACCCACACGATCCGCCTCGACGCCGACGCCTTCTTCCACGCAATGGATCGGCGGTACCAGAAGGAGGCCACCGGCCTGTACGTCGGGCAGAAGGCGTACTTCCGGATCATCGACCCCAGGCGGGACACCTCCGACCGGGAAGACCGCGTTACCATCGAGCTGAGCGCCGCCTCGGGCACCGGCCGGAAAATCGAGCTGATCGAGACGTTCAAGCATTCCGGGGCGTTCAAGGGCCTGGTCCATTTCGGCTTCGCCGGTGCCGAGGAGGGGGACGAGCCCGACAGCATGCCGGTCAAGTACGGCGACACGGTGACGGCCAGGTACCGGGCCGAAGGCAAGGACGCCATCGCGCGACAGATCGAGATCTTCAAGGGCAGCGACGGGCTGGTCCTGCCGTTCAGCAAGCGCTTCAAGGACCCCGACATCGCCATGCAGACGCAGTTCATGGTGGCCGAGGCCTACCTCGAACTGGCCAAGCGCCACCGCGCGCTCGGCGAGGACAGCGCCGCGCGACGCGAGATCGCCCAGGGAAAGAAGCTCCTGGAAGAGGCCATCCGGGACTATCCCACCGCCAAGGCCCGCGCCCAGTCGGAATGCCTGCTGGCGGACCTGGCGCTGGAATTCGCCAACGACGCCAAGAACGAACAGGTCCGGAAGAACTACTACAACGAGGCCATCAACCGGTTCAGCAACGTGGTGGCCTCCTATCCCGACAGCGAGTACGCCCCGAAGGCCCAATACAGGAAGGCCCTCACCCTGGAGAAGATGAACCGCTTCGATGACGCCTGCGAAGAGTACGTGAAGCTGTCGTACCGGTATCCGGACAGCGAGCTGGTCGCCGAGACCATCGCCAGGCTCGGGCAGTACTTCATGACCAAGGGCAAGGGCCTCCGCGACCAGGCCGGCAAAGAGAAGGATGCCGTCCGGCGTGAGGCCGTCGACATCAAGGCCCGGAAGATGTACAAGACGGCCGGGCAGGTCCTGGGCCGGCTGGGCCAGCGGTTCCCCGACCATCAGCTCGCGGGGAAGACCTCGGTCCTCTCGGCGCAGTGCTTCATGCACGCCGAGGAGTACGACGTAGCCGTCGAGGTCTTCGAGAAGGTCATCAAGGACCCCAAGCAGGACCCCCAACTGGTGGCCGAGGCCATGTACTGGTGCGGCGACTCCTACCTGAAGCTGGCCTCCGCCGGCGGAGCAAGAGTCAGGCGGAGGAGACCGCTCCGCGACAAGGACCAGCAACTGGACCCGGTGCGCAAGGCCTTCCAGCTCTTCAAGAGGCTGGACTGGGACTTCCCGACGACGAAGTGGGCGAAGTTCGCCCGCGGCCGGCTGGCCAGCGACGAGCAGTTCGAAGGAATCGAAGACTAGGCCTGGACCGCCACCCAGAGCGAAGCTTCGTGAATTCGTGGTCTCATGGACACGGCAGCAATGTTTGAGCTTCCCCCGCCGCGGTCGACGCCGCTGGTGAGGGGCTCGGGCCCCTTCGCCAGGCTCTCGAAAGGCCAGAGGGCGACGGCGGAAGAGGTGCTGGCCGGTGCCGAGGTCTTCTTCATCGTCAGGACCGGCACGAAAACGGACGTGGGAAGCTGGCTCGGCCCCGGCCGCGCCTGCGCTTGCGCCCTCGCCGACGAGCTGCTGCTGTTCGCCCCGAAATGGGACCCGCGGGCGGGGCTCTTCTGGCTGGTGACCCTGGCCGGGAAGCTCGGGCTGCGAATGCCCCCCTACGTGGAGAGAATTCCGTTCGGGGAGCTTCGCCGGAGCTCCTATAATCACGTCACCGGCGAGCTGGTGCTGGCGCCCGCCGAGGGCGTGCGGGTGCGCAGGCTGAAGATGTCCCCGCTGGACGGGTACCAACTGCTGGCCCAGGTCTGCCACGGGAAGAGAGGCCCCCAAGATGCTTGAGCCGCTCATCAAAGGCAGCGTGATGATGATCCCGCTGATGGTGTGCAGCGTGCTGACGCTGGCGGTCCTCGTCGACCGGGCGTGGGCGTTCTACGCCCACCGGAAGATCGACAGCCGGGCGCTGCGGGCGAGGATCCTGGAGTTGCTGGCCGAGGACAGGGCGGATGAAGCCGCCCTCCTCTGCGCCAACACGCCCGGGCCGGTCTCGGCGGTGCTGCTGGCGGGGCTGCAATCCTACCAGAAGCACCGGCTGCGGAGCGACAGCGTCGCGTCGCTGGCGGCCATTATGGAGAAGGCGATGGACGATTACTCCCTGCACGCCCTCAGCGCGGTGGGCAAGCGCCTGAACGTGCTTTCCACCGTCGGCAACGCCGCGCCGCTGCTGGGCATGGCGGGGACCGTGCTGGGCATGATCGCCGCCTTCGAGGGCATGAAGGCCGGCGGCGTCGACAACAAGGCCGTCGCCGGAGGCATCTCCGAGGCGCTGATCACGACCGCCGCCGGTTTGCTCATCGCGCTGTTCGCGGTGATTCCCTACAACATCTTCAGCTCCATGTCCGACAAGATCGAGCTGGAGATCGAAGAGGCAGGCTCGGAGCTGCTGGACTTCGTCGCCACCAGCGTCGAGCACGGCCGGTAGCCCCCCGGGAGCGAGAGGATGCCCTTCGGCGTCAGACACAAGCCGAGGCGCGAGCCGGAAATCCCCACCGCCTCCTTCGCCGACATCGCCTTCCTGCTGATTATCTTCTTCATCCTGGTCACGGCGCTGACCGTCACCGAGGGCTTCGTCACCGAGGTCCCCACCGGCGAAAAGACCCAGGACAAGCAGGAAAAGACCACCACCGTGATCCTCCAGGACGGCAGGATCACCCTCAACGACATCCCGGTCGCCCTGAACGAGCTGCGCGATCGGCTGGCGGGGATGGACCTCCGCAGCCGCCTCGGCAACGATCGGATCGTGCTCTTCGAGCCGATCGGGCAGGACCCTTGGCAGGCGTTCTACGAGGTGTGGGCGGCGATCTCCGCCTCCGGCGGGGAGGTGGTGATCGTTCTGGAGGAGGAGGAAGAGGAATGAAACCCCGCAGACGGCGAAGAAAGGTCAGCATCATCGTGCCCGTCGTCAGCATGGGGGACATCGCGTTCCTGCTGATCATCTTCTTCATGCTGTGCAGCCATTTTGCGAAAGAGGCCGGCTTGGACATCACCCCGGCCCGGTCGGAAGACATCGACGACCTCAGAAAGGCCCCCATCCTGGTGGCGGTGGACGCCGAGGGGGTGGTGTACTTCCAGGGGTCGAGGACCGGCGGGGCCGATGAGGTCGAGTCGCTGCTGTCGGAGGCCATCAGGGAGGACACGCCGGCGGAAATGCGGCGGGTCCACCTGAAGGTGGACGCCTCCGTCGGGCCGGAAGTCTACCGGCCCCTGCTCGAGGCCTTGGGAAAGGCCGGGGCCAACCTGGAGTTCGTGGGAGAGGAAGGACCCCGGCGCGGCGAGGAATAGCCTGCCCGCCGGCCGGGGCCCAACGCCGCCAACTGCGGACAAGGAGCCGATGATGCCCGAAGCGGACGAAGACGTTCAGCGGCTTTCGCCGGACAGGCTGATGACGGCGTTCTCGAGATCGCACATCGCGCTGTGCCTGATCGTTGCCCTCGGCCTCCACATCGCGGTCGTGGCCGCCACCTCGATGACGTACATCCGGGACCGCTGGATCGACCCCGAGGGCGCCGAACTGCGGAGGATCGCCGAAGAGAGGCAGAGAGAGGCCCGGAAGGCCGCCCAGCGCCGGGCGCGGGAGGCCCGGCGGGCGGCGGCGACCCAGCGGGCGGGCTCCCGGCCCGCCGGCTGGAAGGATGACGTGCCGGCGCGCGGCAAGAAGAGCCCCGTGTACAGGGCGACCACCCAGAGGGCCGCCCCCGGGGAAATCCCCAAGGCACCGGAAGACATGACCGTGCCGCTGGAGTGAGAGCACAAGACCGAGACCCGGACATTCGACGCGCTCGATACAGTCTGATCCCCGCCCTGCTGTGCCTGCCGCTCGGCGTGCTGGCCGCGGCCGGGGCCTACTACGCCATCTCCGGGCCGGCCTCCTACGACGTGTTCCTTTTCTACCATCGCGCCTACGCGCGGGCGTTCTCGGCGGAGGGCGTCGGGGGGCTGGTCAGCTTCCTTTCCGCCCTGC
Source organism: uncultured Planctomycetaceae bacterium (assembly GCA_964575155.1). Classification (GTDB taxonomy): domain Bacteria; phylum Planctomycetota; class Phycisphaerae; order SM23-33; family SM23-33; genus CAZNSB01. The sequence goes on from CAZNSB010000004.1 coordinate 26,302, forward strand.
TGGGCGTGTGTGCGGCCGGGTTCGCGCTGGGCAGCCTGCTGGGCCTGGTCCGCAGGCCTTGGACGCTGGGGCTCATCCGGCGGTGCTACGTCGGCGTCTACGCCCTGGCGGTGGTGTATGCCTGCGCGGTGGTGCACGTGACCGGGATCATCGCCGCCCGCGGGCTGCGGGTCGGCGGAGCGGCCCTCGGCCCGGTGGATCTGTTCGAGATACGTTGTGTGTACCTCTGGCCGGCGGGGCTGGTGACGGCGGCGTTCTTTCTGCTGCACACCGTCTCCCTGCGCCGGGCGACCTTGGACCTGTATGCCCCCCCGGCTCCTCCCGCACCGGCGCTCGGCGACCGCATCCTCGAGAACATCCGGACGCACGGCGGCGATCCGCAGTATCGCAAGAGCCTTCTGGCCAGCGCGACGACCCATCTGATGGTCATCGTGGTCCTGCCCTGGCTGCTGCTGCTGCGGGGGTGCATCGAGCCCTACCTGGTGCCGTGGGGCAGCGGCCGCCCCGCCGTCGCCCACGTCCAGATCGTTCAGCGCAAGGTAAAGAAGAGGGAGAAGAAGTTCATTCTCCGCCCGGACTCGAAGATCATCTGGCAGGCGCCGGACCTCGATGAATCGGACATTCGGAAGCAGGTGGACGCCGACACCCAGTTGACGCACGTGGCCGACGTCGCCGCCGTGCACGGGAAGATGGGTGCCGGCGGGGGCACGCGCGGGGGCTGGCCCGAGGGCGTGCCCGGAGGAAAGCTGCGGTTTATCCGCATCAAGCACGGCGGGCGCGACTGGGACGACGGCATGGACAACACCACCCGCGCCGACGTCAACTTCCTCCACTTCATTCGCAAGGAGGTCCCCTTCCGCGTCGCCAGGAAGGGCGAGGCCCACGAGGTCCGCCTGCTGCCGAGGTACCCCCCCGGGCGCGCCCCCCCGTTCATGTACCTCACCGGCGAGGGGTACATCCGCGGGATATCCAGCTCCGACGTCAAGATCATGCGCGGCTACTGCCTGGCCGGCGGCATGCTCTTCGCCGACGCCGGCAGCGCCCGCTTTGACCGCGACTTTCGCCGGCTCATCCGGCAGGTCTTCCCGGACAAGCGGCTGGTGATCATCGCCGACGACGACCCGATCTTCCAGATGCCGTACGTCTTTCCCCACGGCTGCCCGCCGCTGTGGCACCATGGCGGCCGGAAGGCCTGGGGCGTCAAGCACCGGGGGCGATGGTGCGTCTTCTATCACCCCGGCGACCTCAACGACGCCTGGAAGACCGGGCATTCCGGCCTCAGGCCCAGACTGGCCAAGGGCGCCTACCAGATGGGCGTCAACGTCATCTACTACGCCATCACCCATTACCTGGAGATGACGAAGAAGCTGCGGAAATGATCCTCAAAAGCTGGCTGGAAACTCTGGGTCGGCTGGGCTGGTACTTCCAGGTCGCCGGCACGCTCTCGGTGATCGCCTGGCTGTCGGTCCTGGCCGTCCTGGCCGTGTTCGCCTTCAGCATCCACAGGCTGGTTTTCTACTTTGCCGCCGCCGTGCTGTGCGGCGTGGGGGTGCTGATGGGCTACATCCTGGCCGGGCCCATGGCGGCCGTCATCTGGGCCGGCCTGGCCGGCGCCGTCGCGGCGGGCTGGCGGCACGTGCCCCGCAGCGCCCTGTGCGCGGCGGTGGCGGGGTGGGCCCTTCTCGGCGTGGTGCTCGCCGGGATCAACTCCGACGCCGTCAGCGAGATCGAGGTCGACCGGACGGAGCAGCTCCTGGCGGCCCGCCGGAGACAGGCCAAGCTGCGGGCCGAACGCATCCAGAAGATCAAGTCCACTGCCGCCGACATCCATTTCCCCGAGGACACGGCCGCGGACCGGCTGGACCTGGCCGGCAAGACGACGACCCAGGCCGCCCTCCTCGCCGCCGACCGGGCCACCACGCGGGCCGCCGCTGACGTTCCCGAGTATAAGAAGCGCGGGAAGCGCAGCCGGGACGCCGGAAGGAAGGCCGGCGGCGGGGACTTCGCCGACCTGGAGGGCGCGGTCGCCGGGGGCGTGCGGGCGGGGAGAATGATGAAGGCCTGGGACGTGATCCGCGCCAATCGGCTCGATAGGGTCAACCTGTTCGCCGTGCGCTACGGGCTGCTGGTCGCCCTGCTCATGCTCGCGACGGACTACCTCAGCCGGTTCAACCGGACCTTCGGGGCGCTGCTGCCGGTGCCCGTCGCCGGCCGGCTCGTCGACGCGCTGTTCGCCAAGACCCATGCCGTGCTCGTCGAGTCGGCCGACGACGACGCCCTGAGGGCGTATCTCCAAACCGCGATCCGGAAGGGGGAGACCTTCGTTTACTTCGGCCCCGCCGACCCCTGGCGCGACGTCGAGGGCCCGACCGGCGGGGTCAATCTCCCGGCGATGCTCTCGGGGCTGCTGCGACGGAGAGGGCAGGGGCCTCCCGGCCCCTGCCGGCTGCCGCTGGGGCTCTTGCCGGTGACGAAGGTCGTCTGCGGCGCCGCCGGGGCCTGCGGCAGCGGCTTCCTCTTCGAGTCGGCGTGGTTCGGGCGGTACTGCTTCGTGGTCGAGGGCGCCGAGTCCGCCCGGCGGGTCCTCCCCGACCTGCTGGCGCACCTGCGAGCGAGACATCGGTCCGGCGCCTCGGCCGGCAGGACGGTCCACCTGGTGTGGCACCTGCACGAGCCGCCGAACCCGGAGTTGCTGCCCGAACTCGTCAGGCTCTGCAAGGAGACGAACTTCAAGCTGCTGCTCTTCTCCCCCGCCGCGCCCCGGGCCCGGGACGCCTTCCACTTCGAGGAGCGCTTCGGGCTCGATTCGTCGGGGCAGGCGCATCTTCTGCCCGGCGATGGCTGAGCGGCCGGCGCCCCACCCGCATTTGCCCTTGACCGCCGTCGGGGCTGACCTAATGTAGTGATGTAGTGTTTCCGTGCCGGTCCACACGGGTTTGGACGCGGGCGGCGATTCAGGAGCGTCCCGTGCCGGCGCAGCAGCGCCGGGGCAATTGCCCATGGCCTACGTGGAAGTGAGAAAGAACGGCCGGTTGGTGACGCGGCACGTCCTTGAGTCCAGGGAACCTGGCGGGGCCTACGTGATCCGCCTCGGCCGGGCGGGGCGCGCCAGGCTGGCCGTCGGCGAATCCGCCAGCGTCGGCGAATACGAGGTCCGGGTCTTGGAGGGCTTCCCCGCCGGCGGGACGGGGGGCGGCCGAACCCGCCCGGATTGGCGCAGCCCGCCCCCACCGGCCGGGGACGAGACGCCCGCCACCCAAGAGACGCAGGAGGAGTTCCCGGCCGTGGAGGGCTACGAGGTCCTCGCCTGGCTCGGGTCGGGGGGCATGGCGACGGTCTGGGTAGCAGTGCAACTGGGCACCGACCGCCGGGTGGCGCTGAAGCTGCTGGGGGGGAGGGTGTTCGCCTCGCGGCGGGCCCGCGCCCGTTTCGAGCGGGAGGTCAAGCTGGCGGCCCGGCTGGAGCATCCGCACATTGCGCGGGTGTACGACAGCGGCCTGCACCGGGGGGTTTACTACTACGCCATGGAGTGGATCGGCGGCGTGCACTTGGATAAATACGTTGATCACCACCACCTCCGCCGGCGGGACACCCTTGGGCTGATGCGTACCGTCTGCCGGGCCATTCAGTACGCCCACGACCGCGGCGTGATCCATCGAGACCTCAAGCCAACCAACGTTCTGGTTACCCCCGACGGCCAGCCGCACGTCCTTGACTTCGGCCTGGCCAAGGCCCTCCAGGAGCAGGAGGACGACACCGACCTGACCATTTCCATCGAAGGGGAGTGCTCGGGCACGCCCGAGTACATGTCGCCGGAGCAGGCGGCCGGAAAGCCTGAGCGAATCGACCGGCGGAGCGACGTGTACAGCCTGGGGGTGATGCTGTTCCGGCTGTTGACGGGCCAGTCGCCCTACGAACGGAGGAGCACGCGGCACGAGCTGCTCGAGAGCGTGCTGTCGGGGCGGATCAGGCGTCCCGGCGAGCTGAACACGGAGCTGGAGGAGGAACTGGAAGCGATCGTCCTGAAGGCCTTGGCGTCCGATCCGGACGAACGCTACGCCTCTGCCGGCGAGCTGGCCGAGGCCATTGACGGCTTCCTCCATCGCGGCCGCCCGCCGACGGCATCGTGACGCGCCCCTCAAGGTTCCTTCCGCGGCCCGGGGCGGGCGCGTCGGGGCTTTGCCCGCCTGGGCGTGGTTTTCCGGCCTCGGGGCGGCGTGGAACCGACCCCGGCGCTGCCGAGCCCGCAGTTTCCCAGCGGCCCCGGCCGCAGCCGGAACGGGCAGTCCTGGAAGACCGTGACGACGGCACCTGCCACGTTCCGCTCGCCGAGCCCTTGCAGGGCCCAGTGCAGTCGGCAAACCTGGTTGTACGCGCTCTGGACCATGCCGACTTGGTCGGGGCGCGGGCTGGACAGCGCCTGGCGATAGAACGCCGCCGCCTGCCTTGGCTTCTGGAGCAGCAGGCTGGCCTCCCCCTGCGTCAGCAGCAGCCAGAAACGTTCCTCCGAGCCCAGCCTCGCCAGGCTCAGGCGGGCGCAGGCCTCCGTGGCCTCCCCGGCCAGTTCGCGGGCCTCCACCAGGTTCCCTCGAAGCAGCGCCAGCGTGGCGGCATTGATCCCCGGGTAGTAGTTCTTGCGAATCCGGAACGCCTCGGCGTATCGCTCGTAGGCGGCCTGGTACCATTGCCTGGCGGGATGCCCCGCCAGCTCCGTTACGGGGACCCGGTTGTCTTCCAACGCCTGGTCTCCCAGGTCCTTGCACAGTCGCCCGACGCGGGA
>CAZNSB010000004.1:31091-33719 GCA_964575155.1 uncultured Planctomycetaceae bacterium
GACGTGCAACCCGATCCCACCGACAAAAATGTCCTCGATGGGCTGGAGCAGTTCCAGGGCCGCGTCGTGCCGGCCCGCCTCGGCCAGCAGCAGGGCGTATTCCTGCAGAACGGGCACCGAGTGGCCGAAGCGTCTGGCTACGTGATCGAGGAACCTCACGGCAAGGTTGACGTTCGCCTGGGTCCGGCGGGCGCGCCAGAGGCGATGGGCATGCGCCAGCGGCACCCGGTAGCAGGGATAGGGGTATCTGGCCTTCGGTCCTCGGCGGGTGAAGCGCGCCGGTTTCCTCTTGGCCATCTGGTCTCGGATCTGCTTCTTGGCCGCGTCCACGTTGGCGGCGGCCACGCCCGCGGAAACCAGGGCGAACTCCGTCTCGAACTTCTTGTAGGAGAACTTGGCGCTGCACAGGCCGTAGATGCCCAGTGCGAAGTAGTACGCGTCTTTCCAGAGGCTCTGCGGCCCGCGCTCGGGCTGGCGGTCGCCGAGCCACAGCGCCGCTTCCTGGCGGATCCTCAGCAGGATCGCCAGCGCTCGATCGATCTTCTTCTCGCCGGTGATGTTCCTGCCGCCGGGCGGCTCCAGGCCCCCCACGTCCGCCAGCAGGCCGATGCGGTTGGTCAGCTCGGCCAGCAGCGACTCGAACTCAAAGCTGAAGGCCAGCCGCTTCACCCGGAGCGAACGCGCATCCACATCGGCGGAGGGCCGGTCATCGAGCGGAGAGGCGTCCCGGGGCCAGCGCGTCCGGCAGCGGGTCAGCATCGCCTGACGGACGTCCTGGTCCTTGTACAGCGGCAGCAGGAGCCTCACCTTCAGCTCCGTCTCGAGCTTGACGAAGTCCCACACGAGGACGTTCTTGTCGTCCATGTCGCCGTAGTCGAAGACCGCCGGGAACTCGACCTCCCCGCGCTGCACCCCGACCAGGATGTTCCTGCCGTGCAGGTCCCCGTGGGACCTTCCCACCAGCGTCTGGGGCAGGCGCTTCCACGCCAGCGCCCAGTTGACGTAGTCGCACGGGTCCAGGTACCCGACCTGCTTCTCGGCGGCGGCGACGTCCTGGCCGTACTCCAGCCAGATCAGGTCGCGGCGCAGCTCGACGCGCCAGGGCTCCGCGGACCACCTGGTGAGGGCCTTTCGCAGCCGCTTCCTGTAGAAACGGCCCGTCAGGGCGGCGTCGGCCCGCGCGCTGCGGTAGAACCACCGGGCGAGGTCCCCGTAGATCTGGCAGATCACCCGCTCCACGGAGACGGGGTCGGGCTTGTCGTCGTGGACCGCCCAGAGGACCGCCGTTTCCAGGCTCTGCGGGCCCTGCGAGAACGGGTCGGTGCCGAAGAGGGTATAGGCGTCCTGGTAGATGACGGCCACCCGCCCGGCCGGCAGGTCCTTCTTTGTGACGGAGACGAAGATCCGGCTGGCGAAGTTGTGGTTCAGGACGCACCTTCGCCACCCCAGGTAGTCATTCTCGACGGCGTCCCGGGTGCCGAGCTTGACCACGTGGGTGCGGTAGGCGTCCTTTGAGCGCACTTCGACGCCGAGCACGACCTTGCTGGCCTGGCCGGCCGAATAACCCAGGAAGCAGTCATACACCGTGACCGTTCTGGCGTCGCGGAAGGTCGCTTTCAGTTCCCTGGCGAATTGTGGCCTCAGGCCCTCGCGCACCTTGTCCGACGCCTTGGCCATCCACTCGACTCTGGCATTCATTTTCGGTCTCCCGTCCCCGCGCCGTGCCGTCGGCTGCGCGCCATCCTGGTCAACAGCAGGGCCATGGTGCCGCTGACGGGCTGGCCGCCTTCGCATGCTCGGGCCCGGATCTCGGCTTCGGTGAGCCAGCGGTTGCGGGGGTCGGCCTCCACCGCCTGCGGCGTGCCTTCGCCCGTGAGCTCCACCTCGAAGAGCTCCGTGGTGTAGAGGGTTTCGGCCTGGGCGCTGCCAGACCACCCCGGGTACTGGAAACGGGCGAGCGGCTCCGTCCCCACGGCGAAATCCTCGCCTTCGCGCAGGCGCAGCTCCTCGCCGACCTCGCGGAGAAGGCACTGGCGGAACGACTCGTTGGGCCGCCTGTGGCCCGAGACGAAGTGGTAGCACTGCCACTTGTCATTCCACCGGGCAAGCCACTCTGTTTGGCCTCCGCGTTGGCGGCGGATCAGGGCAACGGCGCCAATGGACTGCCGCATGATCGTTGCTCCCCGCCCGGTGCGATCAAAGCAGGTCGTGCAGCTTCAGTTCAGCGATCACGTGTCGGGCGGTGTCGGAGATCGGTCGGCGGTTGGGCTGGAACTCGTCGTCGGCCAGCCACTCTGCGATGGCGCCGTCGACGAGCCGCTCCTGGCGGTCGAGAAGAATCCTGAACACCATCAGCCGGAACCACTTCCATGTTCCCTCGCGGTCGCTCTGCTGGAAGTCGGCGATCTCCAGCAGGGGCTCGGGGAAGTCGCCGAAGGTCCGGCCGAGCCATTCCGCGGCGGCCCGAGCGGCGGCGTCGGCCCACTCCTCGTCGCGCGTGCCGTTGTCGGCGGAGGGGTCCTGCCACTGCCGCCGCTTGGTCATCGGCAGGGTGAACGATCCCCACTTGGGGTTATACACGGTCAGGATCTTCTGGCCGGACTGGATCACCGTAACCGCGACCTGGAC